>JAYVBB010000357.1:0-3402 GCA_043750715.1 Pseudomonadota bacterium
CATGGGCCTCTTCGCGCTCCTCGAGTATCCGTTCGGGAACCTCACCAACTTCATTTCGCAGACGGCTTCGGCGAAGGTCAGCGCCGGCCGGATCTCGGCCTTCCTCAAGGAGGAAGTACACCAGGTCGAGACCAAACCGGAGTCTTCGCCCGACGTGCCTCTCGGCGTCGCGTTGACGGGCATATCCGCGCGCTACGCGGACGCTACGGTGCCGGTGTTCTCGAACCTCTCGCTGACGCTCCGTCCCGGCGAAAGCCTCGCCATCGTCGGACCGGTGGGATCCGGGAAGTCGAGCCTGCTTCTCGCACTTTTGGGGGAGATCCCGCTCGAAGCAGGGGAACGGCGCTTCTCCGGCCTGGCCGAGGGCGAGATCCCGCGGACGGCGTTCGTGCCTCAGGAAGCGTTCGTCCAAAACGGCAGCCTTAGGGAAAACATCCTGTTCGGCGCGACCGACGGCGACGTCGACGGAGCGATCAGAGCCTGCGCGCTGACGGAAGACGTGCAAAGACTGCCCGGCGGCATGAATACCGAGATCGGCGAGCACGGGGTCAACCTGTCGGGCGGGCAAAAACAGCGGGTTTGCCTGGCGCGTGCGATGGTCGCCAGACCGGGTCTCGCGCTGTTCGACGACCCGCTCGCCGCCGTCGACGAGCGCACGGAAGACGAGATCGTCGAGCGCCTGATCTTCGGCGCCATGGCGAAGTCGACCCGGATCGTCGTCACGCATCGTTTGAAACACCTCGAGCGCTTCGACCGCGTGCTCTTTCTCGAACGGGGCGAAGTCGTCGGCTTGGCCCCGTACCGGGAGCTTTTGCAGACCCCCCGCTTTACGGAGTTCATCGCCGAGACGATGCGCGAAGACTCGAAGCCGAAGGCCGACGGCCCGGCGGTCAAAGTCGCCGAGACGGGAGAAGTCGCGGCATCGCGCGTCACGGAGGATGAAGACCGGGAGCAGGGCGCCGTCAAAGCCGGAGTCTATTTCGACTACCTCTGGGCGATGGGCGGAGCCAAAGGGCTGGCCGGCGCCGCGATGGTCTCGCTCCTGCTCGTTTCGACCGTCGTCATCACGTTCCTCCCCGTCGTGCAGAACACCTGGCTCTCGGTCTGGACCGACCCCGAGGCCGTGCACAGCAAGAGCACCTCGGCTTTGGGACTCTGGCTCAACACCTTCGTCGCGGACGACAGGCACAACATCACCGTCTTCGGACTGATTGGTCTGAGCCTGCTGCTGGCGTTTTTCGGACAGAACCTGCTTTGGTCGCTCCGGGCGGTCTCCGCGGGGAGAAAGCTACACGACGACGCCCTGCGGGCGACGCTTGCCGCGCCGTTGCGTTTCTTCGATTCGACCCCGATCGGCAGGGTCCTCAACCGTTTCTCGCGCGACGTCGACACGGTCGAGCGCAACATGCCGTGGTCGTTCGAGAACACGATCCGGGCCTTGTTCGCGACCGTCGCGGCCGTCGCCGTGCTGGTATCGGTCTTCCCCGTCATACTGTTCGTCATCGTTCCGGTTTGCCTGATTTTCTACTACCTGCAGGCATCCTACCGGGTGTCGGCGAGGGAGGCGCAGCGCCTGACCTCGATCACCAGGTCGCCGCGGTTCGCGCATTTCAAGGAGACGCTGACCGGACTGACAGTCATTCGGGCGTTCCACCGGACGGCGCCGTTTCTCGTGAAGTTTCAGGAGACGCTGGCCGAGAATCAGCGCATGTTCCATTCGCTGATTCTCCTCAACCGCTGGTTTTCGATCCGGGTGCCGCTTGCCAGCTCACTCCTGTCGCTGGCCGTCGGCATTCTCGTGATGCTCGGAGCGAAGAGCGGCGTGCTGGCCGCCGGCGTCGCGGGCCTGGTCCTCGTGTATTCGATGCGGTTCTGGGAACACCTCAACTGGACCGTGCGCTCCTTCAGCGAAGTCGAATCGCGGATGACGTCCGTCGAGCGGCTGAAGCGGTACGCAGCGATGGAAGCGGAGCCCGACGTGACGCGCCCGTTGGCGTTGGCCCCAGGCGAGGCGTGGCCGACGGTAGGACGCGTGAAGTTTCAGAACGTGACGGCGCGGTACGCCGAACACTTGCCCGACGTCCTGAGCGACGTCACCTTCGAGGTCGCCGGCGGAGCGAAGGTCGGGCTCGTCGGACGGACGGGCTCCGGCAAGAGTACCGCGTTCCAAGTCCTCTTCCGCTTTCTCGAGCTGCGCGCGGGTCAGGTGACGATCGACGGCAAGGACATCGCCGGGATTCCGCTCGAAAGGTTGCGTAAATCGCTGGCGGTCATTCCTCAGGATCCGACTCTTTTCAAAGGCACGCTCCGGGAGAACCTCGACCGCTTCGCTCAACATGCGGACGGGGCGCTATGGGAGGCGCTCGCCCGCGTTCGCTTGAAGGAGTTCGTCGAGGGTCTTCCGAAATCTCTCGATGCCGACGTCAAGGAGAACGGCTGGAACTTCAGCCAGGGTCAGCGCCAGCTCTTCTGCCTTGCAAGAGCTCTTCTCGTCGATGCGAGGATCATCGTCATGGACGAGGCGACGGCAAGCGTCGACGTCGAGACGGACGTGCTGATTCAGGACACGATCCGGCGGGAGTGCAAAGGGCGGACGCTGATCATCATCGCGCATCGCCTGAATACGATCAAAGACTGCGACCTAGTCGTCGAGCTGGAGGACGGACGGGTTAAGCGCGCCGCGCCGCCGGGTCAGGTCTCAGTCGGAGTCCTCGGCATCGTCGACGTCGCCCGCGGCGTCGGCGTCGTCGGTCCCGCAGGCAGCCCGCAAAGTTTCCCAGTCCTTGGCTGACAGGGCCGGCCGCGTTTTGGTCGGACCCTTCGTCTTCTCGATCATGGCGATCCGGTCTTCGCTCGCGGGGTGGGTGGAAAGGATCGAGGGGATGTCCGGCCCTTCATCCTTGAGCCGTTCGAAGAAATCGATGAAGCCGCGGCGGGAGATCTTCGCTTTGTCGAGCATCACGATGGCGCCCGCGTCCGCTTCGGCTTCCGTGTCCCGGTCGAATTTGAGCGACGCGACCTGGTAGATCGTGTGCGGGTCGACGACCAGGACGCCGGAGAAGTCGCCGACGGTGAACGACCAGATGGCGGTCAGGATCGCGCCACGAATGAGGCTCGCAGTGATGTGCCGGCGGATCACGTGCTGGAACTCGTGGGCCAGGACTCCCGCGACCTCGTCGGAGCTCTTGGCCTTTTTGATCAGCCCCCGGTTCAAAATGACGACGCCGCCCGGCAGGGCGAAGGCGTTGACCACGGGGTCGTTGGCGACGACGATCTCGAAGTCGAGGGGAAGCTTCGTCGGACCCTGGACCGAGTCTTTGAGCCGCTTCAGAACCGGATCGAGCTCATCCGATTGGCAGGAGTCCTTGGCGAAGGCGGCCTTGAACTGGCCGCCGAGCTTTT
>JAYVBB010000358.1:0-2116 GCA_043750715.1 Pseudomonadota bacterium
CAACTGCTTCGCGCGTTTCGGTGCTCAAATCAAGATAGACGGCAAGGAAGGTCCTGCCTTCGACGCCGTGGTCGCCGCGGCGCGTATTGCCGGCGATGGCATCGTGTTACCGGACGACGTGACGATGCTACTGATTCAGAGGGAACAGCAAGGAGTGGGACATGGGCTTGCAGGTCAAAAAGTCAGCTGACGGCCGGATCGAGCTGAGCGGACCGATCAACGAATCGTTCGCCAAGGCAAAGATTCCGCTGGGGGAGGGCGTCCTTCGCCTCGGACTCAAGGGCGTGACGCACATCAACAGCGTCGGCGTCGCCTTGTTCGTCAAGTTCGTCGACTCCTGGGCCGGCCGGCGGGTGGAATACCACGAATGCCCGGAGATCCTGATCGACGCGATGCAAATGCTGCCCGCGCTGCTCGGCCCCGAAGAAAACACCGCGCGCATCGTGTCGTTCCATTGGCCGGTGACTTGCAAAAAAGGCTGCGCCGAGCCGCAGGCGCTCGTCCAGGTCTCGGATCTTTCGTTCCATGCCGCCGGCGTCGACCTGAAGGCCGTCTGCCCCGCCTGCCGTGGTCCTCTGGGTCTCGGCGGCACGACCGACGTCCTGGAATCCCTGCGCGACGCGGGAGCCTTCGACGGCAACGTCGTCCCGGCGACGTCCTCCGCCACGGAAGCGACCGCCGGCGCGTCCCAGCAGATCCTGACCGTGATGTTCATCGACGTCGCGGGTTTCTCGCTGCTCGCCGAGGACCGTCTGCCGGACGACCTCTTCCGGGAGCTCAAGCCGTTCATAGTCAACATGCGGAAGACCGTGCGCGAGCACGGCGGCATCGTCGACAAAGTGCTGGGCGACGGCATCCTCGGCTACTTCGGCTACGATCCCGAAGGCAAGCCCGTGCTGGACCAGGCCCAGAAGGCACTCGAGTGCTCGATCGCGTTGCAACGCCAATCTCTGGACCTATGCCTCAGCGCCAGCTCGCGCGGTTCGGCGCTCTACCCGATCCGCATCGGCCTCAACACGTCGCAAGTCTACATCGGCGACCTCGGCGACGACGACCGGGCGGAATTCACCGTCATCGGTCACGGCGTGAACTACGCCAAACGCATCGAGGATTCCTGCGATATTTTCATGATCATGCTGAGCGACTCGACCAAGGCCGCGATCGACAGCGCCGCGGCGGGGCGCCCGGGATTCCTCCGCCGTCACATCAACATCAAGCACCATGACCGCCTCTTCGAGGTGTTCGAGTTCAACCCGTTCGTGGACAAGCCGGAGGCCCTGAACAACGCGAGAAAAGCCTTCCAGGAGTTCCAAGGGGTATTCCGTCAGGAGACCCGGCGCCGACTGAAGACGGACGCCGCGCTCGAGGTGACGACCGACTATGGCTCGTGCAAAATCGTGGACTTCTCGCCCGGCGGCATCCAGGTCAGGCTCGACAAATACCTCGCCCGTGGCGTGAACCTCCGGCTCAACGTCCAGGCGCTCGGCTCGGACCGGAAGGCGCAGTATCTCAATCTGATCGGTTTGAGCTCGCTCAACTGCGTCGTCCGTTGGGGCGCGCCGGGAGGCGACGGTGGCTATCTTCATGGGCTGAAAATCCTGAACCTGAACGAAGAGCAGCGGAAGATTCTGCTGACCATGCTTTCGGCTTACTTCGAGGACGCTCCCGCGGCGTAAGGGACGACAGCTTTTCGGACACCGCCTAAACCGTCGACGAATTTCGCGCCGGAACGCGCGATTCCACCTCTTAAAATCAGCATGTTACGCCTCAACCTCCGTGGCGTTCTTTTTGCATGACACTGACCTGGAATCTCCCACACCAAAATCGAGCTCTAGAGGAATAGACCCATGCGAATCGCGTTCGCCGCGTCGCTATGTCTTGTCATGTTCGCTTGCGGACAGGGCGGATCTCTCTCCGGAAACTCCGGTCGTAAGACCGCAGACAGCCGCAGCTCGCGGAATTCCGGCGAGTCGCCTTCGCAATCGACGCCGAAGAATCAATCCGAAGACAAGGGCGAAAACAAGAGCACCGCGAGCGAAGGTGACGACTCGAACAACGAAGAATCGCGCGTCGTCGCGCCGGAAGTCATCACCGGCGCTTACTTGATCTGCGGCGC
>JAYVBB010000359.1:0-11611 GCA_043750715.1 Pseudomonadota bacterium
CAAGGTGCCGTCCTACGACCGGATCACGCACATCACGTACTACCAGGACAAAGGGCGCGCCGGACAAATCGACTACATTCTGCTGCCGAAGTCGTTGCATGGTCGCCTGGACGTCAAAACATCCTACGTTCATCGGTTCCGCTTCGAAGAGGGAGACGGCACGGTGGCGTTTCCGGGCTCGCTGCGGGAGCGCTGGCAACTGCCTTCCGATCACTATCCCGTCGTCGCCATCTTCGACTTGCCGTGAGCTAACGCCAAGCTCTCAAGCGAACCCGGTGCCGAGCCGAAAAGAGACCGCTAAGTTACGGTCATTTCACGGCCAATTGGCCCGAATTCCACGATTTGCGATGAATTCATTCGAATCCACGCTTTGCCGTCGTCTGCTGATTGCGATCCTTGCCGCATGCGGCGGGGGCGCTCCGGCGTGGGCCCAAGCCGCGCAGACGGCCGACTCCTCGGAGGAACGTGAGGAGTTTCAGGACTTCTACCAAAAGCAGAAGAAATCGCGCTCGTCGTTTTTCGCCTCCGCTCCCAACCATCACATCACGCCCAAACGCGACAACATTTCGCTCGCGATCCAAACCGACGTCGTCGACGTCACGGTCGCGCCGCCGCTCGACGACGAGGCACCGGACTTCGAGAATCTCGACCATCGGCTGGAGATGACCGGCTGGTCGGTCTTCCCGCTCGTCGCTTTTTCGTCCGACCGTTTCGGCGTCGGCTTCGCCGGCGAAGCGGGATCGCGCCAGATCAAATTCCTGAGCCGTCAGGCGGATTCTGCCGAAGGCACGCAAGACGGCTACTTCTACGAGCAGTACAGCGAGATGCGCTACTCCGGCGCGGGGGCTTACGCCTTCATGCTACTGCGCGCCAACTGGCTGCCTAAGTGGTTCGCGGGCACCGTCATCCTCGGTGGCCGCTCGCTGACTGCGATCGAGGAGTCGCGCGGCACCCGCACGGATTCGACGGATGTGCCCGAAGCCACCAAGCTCAAGTACGACGTCAACGTCCTCGACGGCGGCTTGAACATCGGCGCCACGCTCGCGAAGCGCTTCACGGTGTTCCCCTGGGTCAACTACCGCCGGACGATCCTCGGGGCGGTCAAGGACCGCAACGGCAACTCTGCCGACTCCCTCATGACGCCGGACCTCAAGACCTCCGTCGACCTCGACCGCTCGCTGACCTGGAGATCGGAACCGAAGCTGACCTACGGCCTCGACTTCGCGGTCCAGATCCGGAGCTTCGAAGTACACCTCGGCGGCCTGTTCGGCTATCTGGCGAACATGAACCGGGGTGCCGACCGCGTCCAGGACGAAACGATCGAGCTCGGCATTTCCTACGACTTCAAGAGCCGCTAGCGCGGGTGCAACCGGCCCACCAGCACGGATTGCCTTCGACGAAGCTCTGCAAGGCTTTCTGAATCTCCGACGTCTCGTCTTCCTGGTTCATCAGGGAGCCCCAAGGATCGAAGGAACCGGTGTCTTCGTCGTCGGCGCTCTTGTCGTGGAAAATTAGCTGACCGCCGAGCGTGTGCCAGGTGGCGAGGTTTCTTGCCGTTACGGTTCCCATACGGGCGTCGAGGCGAGCCTGAGTCCGCGGGTCGCTTCCGGACAACGCCGCGGAGAGCATCGGACCGCTGCCGTAGCCGACCAGCGCCATGCCTTGCAGTCCCGCGGCGGAAACCATGGCGGAAGCCCGGGCCGAGGCGGCGTCGAGCTCGGAGGCTCCGCCAACGCCGCCGATGGCGTCGAACAGATTGGTGATGCTGGTGGCGTCCTGGCCCGCCGGCATCGGCACGTCGAAGCGCTGTGCCATCGCAACGACGTCGAAAAGGTCGAGGCCATGCTCTGCCACGTGCAACCGATCAGGCATGCCGGAATCTGAGGCGCTGACGGTCTCCACGAACTGGGTCCGGCTGCCGGAGAAATTCCCTTTCCAGTTCGCCGTGAGACTGGCCATGCGGTAGATGTAGAGGTCTTCGTAGCTGCCGATACCCGAGGTGCTCGCCTCGGTTTCGAGATAGGTCCGGACGGCGGAAGGACGCCAGAACTCCCCTGCGTACTCGACGTACGGATTCAAATTGGTGTTCAGTCCCGCGGCGAAAACGGCGGCCATCGTGCCGGCGTCGCTGTTGGTGAGCTGCACCGGCAGCGTCACCCAGGGATCGGCTTGGAGCAGGTTCGCCAGCGCGATCTCGACTTCCCAAGGCGCGCCGCGCGTTTCGGCGAACTGACCGAGGTTGGCTCCAATCGTCGCCCGAGTCGGCGAGGCCATTCCCAAAGGAGGAGCCCAGCGGCGGAAGTTCAACGCACGGTAGAACTTCAAACTATTCAAGAACAGAGGATGAAAGAAGATCCGCGAACGCGCCGTGACCGTGCCCACGAACGCTGCCGCTTCCTCGCCGTCGTAGCGATTCGCCAGCACGTCGGCGAAGTCGTAGCAGCTCAGGCCAGCCGCACAGGTTCCCGCCCCGCCCCGGCTCGTCCTGCATTGAGCGAACGGATCGAGCTCCGTCGACGTCTTGCCGCAAACTCCGCCGGGCGAGATCACGCGAACGTTCCGGATGCCGTCGCCCGCCCGCAGCGTGCGTATTTTCAGCAGAACGCCGTTGGGCGTCGGGTCGGTGACGATGAACGACGAGATGCCGGTGTCGACCGACGTCACGGTGCTGGCGTCGCCCGACACTTCCAGAGTGCCGCCGCCGTCGAACTTCACGAGATAGGTGCCCGCCGGGTAGGAACCTGCGGCGCTGCGAAATAAATGCGTCGCGGCGCAGGTTCCAGTCAGCGAAAGCGCGTCCACCCAGCCGGTGGGGCCGATCGTCAGATCGCCTTGGTCGGCACTGAAAGAGTCCGCCGGAACCGAGAAGCAATCGACCTCGACCCAAGCGCCCGCCTGCACCATGTGATCGGCGCTGATCCATTCCGACGTCCCCGCGCCGAAGCGCGCCAGAGCGATGCCGAGCGGAGACGTCGCGTTCGCCGTGTTCTTTGCGATGGCGCCGGAGGCGCCGAGTCCGCCGGATCCCGCGACGGTCGCGGGAACGCCGCAGCCGCCTTCTGGAGATTCCGGACTGATCTTCCGGCACCCCGAAAGGAGCACGAGCGAAAACACGATGATGCCGACCGTCCGCATGCAGAAAAAGCTCCTTGATTGGTGTTTCGGCTCATAAACCCGATGCCTGTAGGCAATACTTACTTAGTAATATCAATCGGTTAAAAATTCGTTGAGCTGCTTTCCTGAAACCCTGCGCGTGTTGGGGTGGAGCTGCTGTCGCAGATCCGCCACCACCCCATCTCACCAACGAGTGAGAACACAGGAGAACCGGACATGAAAGCAGCTCTCGCCCTTTCGACCCTCATCGCGATGTTCACCATGGCCTGCGGCGCCGCCCAGGACTCCAGCGTCCAAGCCTCGGAAGGTTCCTCGAACCTGCTCTCGGCCCCGCGCAACGGCCCGATCACCTGCTCCATCCAAACCATCACGGGCAACTTCCTCACGGCCGTCGGCGGCGGCGGACGCACCGCGGACGTCCTCCACACCGATGCGACTCAGGCCTCGGCCTGGGAAAAATTCGTGCTCGAGGATCTCGGCGAAGGCGACTCCAGCTACGGCTTCCGCACCAAAACGGGTAACTACCTCACGGCAGTCGGCGGCGGCGGGCGCATCACCGACGTCATGCACTCGGACGCGCGCCAAATCAACGCCTGGGAACGCCTGAGACTCCAATCCCTCGGCGGCGGCTACTACGCGATCCAAACCTACACCGGCCGCTACCTCACCGCGAACGGCGGCGGCGGCAGAACCTACGACGCCATCCATTCCGACGCGACGCAAGCCCTGGCCTGGGAAAAATTCAAGTTCTCCTGCGTCTCTGGGGGCTGAGCTACCCCCTCTTGGCACCTTCATTGCAATGCCCTCCCTGTCCCCCAGGGAGGGCCTTTTCTTGAGTACTTTCCACCTCATCGCGAACTCACGCTCCGGCAAGGGCTCCGGCGCCTCGCTCGCGGACGACGCCAAACGGCTGGCCGCGGAGCTCGGCTCCGAACTGGTGATCCACGACACCAGCGACCGCTCGCAGTTCCAGCGCACGATCGAACGCGCCGTCGCGGCCGCAGAGAAGAACGGCGACACCGTCATCGCCGCGGGCGGCGACGGCACGATCCGGAGCGTCGCGCAGACGGTCGCAGGCACCAAGGCGACGCTCGGCGTGGTGGCGTGCGGCACGTTCAACTTCTTCGCGCGCAATCACAGGATCCCCGAAGACCCCGCGGAGGCTCTGAGACTGGCGATGACCGGCGAGATCCGGGCGGTTCGCCTCGGCCGGATCAACGGCCAATACTTCCTGATCAACGCGAGCCTCGGGCTCTACGCAAAGTCGATCCAGGAGCGCGAGGTGGCGACAAAACGCTTCGGGCGTGACCGCCTGGTCGTCATTCTATCGACGATCCGTTCGCTTCTGATCGGTCACCGGAGCCTCGATGTCGAGCTCGTCACGAAAGACCAGCGCACTCCTCTCAAGACCCTCTCGATCTTCATCGGTAACAACGCCCTCCAGCTCCGGGGCCTGGCGATGGACGTCGCCCGCTGCATGAAGGCCGATCTCCTGGCGGCGGTCGTTCTCAAACCGGTGAGTCGCTGGGGAATGCTCCGGATCCTCTTGCGGGGAGTCGCCAAGACGATCGAAAAGGACGAGCGCCTCGAGTCGTTCTGCGTCGACTCGCTGCAGATCAAATCGCGCAAAAAGCACGTCACCGTCGCGCTCGACGGCGAGATGTTTCACATGCAGACTCCCCTCGAAGTGGACGCGATGCCGGAAGTGCTGCGCATGCGCTTGCCGCCGAAAGGCGCGACATGACCCGCGTCGCGATAGCCCATCTTTCGGACCCGCATTTCGGCACTGTTCTGGACCCCGTCCGGGTGGCCCTGACGGCGCGGCTGAAAGAGCTGGCGCCCGCCCTCGTCCTCCTCTCCGGCGACGTCACGCAGCGGGCGCGCACGCGGCAGTTCCGCCAGGCGCGGGCCTTCCTCGACGGATTGGCTCCGCTCCCCACGTTCGCCGTCCCTGGCAACCACGACATTCCGCTCTATAACGTGTTCGGGCGGCTGCTGGCCCCTTACAGCGGGTTTCACGCGCACGTGCAGAAAAAACGGGAGACCCGCACCAGGATCGGCGACGTCGAAATCTTCGCGCTCAACTCGACGAGCCGCTGGCGACACGTGCAAGGGAGCCTCGACGTCGACCGCGTCGAGCCGGCACTGCTGTCAGGAAAGAGCGAGGCGCTCGTTCGCATCGTCGCCGTCCACCATCCGCTCGACTGCGCAAAAGTCGTCGACGAAAAGAACCTGCTGACCAACCGGCAGGACGTCATGGAGCTCTTCGGCAGGGCCCGCGTCGATCTGGTGCTGTCGGGACACGTTCACGACCCGTTCGTGACGACTTCGTCGATTCGCTATCCCGAAGTGTCGCGGTCGATGATCGTTTCGGTCGCGGGGACCTGCCTGTCCTGGCGCACCCGGAAAGGGGCGCCGAATTCCTTTCATTTCATCGAAGTGGACACCTCGGGCCCGGCGGTAAAGATCGCGATCTCGCGCAACGACCTCGGTCCTGACGGCCGTTTCCGCGTCGTGTCTACGGACGGGTTCAGCCGCCAGGTCGACGACACATGGGTTTCAGCCGACCGGAATGCGCCCCCCCCGACAGCCCGTGCTACTCCGAAATTACCGCAAAATTAGCCATCAAGTCGCGCCCCGGGCACCCCGAATCAGCAGGAAAGGTCGCTCGTCCTGGGGGCTCCGATGATCATCCGCAAATCGATCCTGGCGTTGTCGTCTCTGGTGCTCGTCTCTGCTTGCTCGGGCGGCAGTCGAAGCACCTCGAGCACGGGAATTCTTCCGGGCGAAAGCTCGGACACCGACACGACGACGGCAACGACCGCCGAGACTTCTTCGGAAACGGGCACCGGCACGGCGACGAAGACCTCAACTGCCACGGGTACCGGCACGGGAGCGGGCTCGGGAACCGGCTCCGGTTTGGGCTCAGGAACGGACTCCGGGAGCAATACCGCCGTGCTGCTGAACGTCCCGGACCGCGCGCTCACCATCGACGGAATCGCCGACCAGGCTGCGACTGTCAATTGGTATGCGGCGAATGGTGACGCCATAACCTACCGCGTTTGCGTCGGCCTGCCGGGAACTGCGATGACGACGACCGACGAAGTCGTCTCGGCTTGCGACGCGTCGCCTGTGCCGACGACCTGGGGAGCCGCGCTTACGTCGACTTTGGCGGGAATGACCTCGGATCAGGAATACGCCGTCAACGTCCTGGCGAAAGACGCGGGCGGTCAACTGGCGATCTATGCGGCGAATGCGTTCGACACGAACACGGACGCAACGGCGCCCACTCTGCCGGCTGGAGCGATATTGTCCGTTTCGGGCCTCACCGACCTTGGTTTCCAGGTCAGCTGGGCGGCGGCGACCGATCCGCTTTCCGCCGACTCCGGACTCGACTATCGGGTGTGTCTGTCTACCGCCAACGACATTGGCTCTTCTGCCGCCATGAACATTCACTGCGTCTGGCAAACGCGTTTCAGCCGGGGCCTGGCGTTGGCGACCGTCGACGGACTGATGAGCGGAAAGACATATTACGTCAACGTACTCGTGCAGGACCGCCAAGGCAATCAGGCCGCTTACACGGCCAAGTCGGTCACCACGCCGGCGGCCTCCGTTCCGGTGTTTTACGTCGACGACAACTACGCGATCACGACCGATGCCGGCGCCGGCGGCTTGACTAGCGGCGACACGGTGACGTTCGCTCCGGGCGAGTTCGGCGAGAAGACGGGCTTGACGTTCGGCACCACCGCTTTCCCGACTCTGAGCGCGGCGGTCGCCGCCGCGACGACGGGCGGACGGATCGTTCTCGGATCGGGTTCTTTCGGGGTCACTTCGCAGCTCGTGTTGGACGCCGACCTCGCCATCGTCGGCCAAGGCAAAGCGTCGACCACGATCAGCATTGGTTACAGCACCGGTTCGAGCGGCGACGCCCGCGGCGCGCTGCTAGCGAAGGCGACGCGCAGCGTCTTCTTCGGTAACCTGACGATCAACGGCACTGGCTTCAACGTCTATCAGGCGGTCCGGTCCTGGGGCAACCTCACGGTCAGCAACAGCGAGATCAAGAACGTCCGCTTCGCCCAGTATCTCGGCGCAGCCCTCGCCATTCTCGGTCCGACGAACGCAGCGCGGAACTGCCGCTTCGTCAACATCGAGCGGGTCGGCTTCAATTACCTGAACGCCGGCGGCACGCTGACGATCCTTTGGAACGAGTACGTCGGCAAAGGACCCGGCGACTGGATCGATTACATGGTGTCGGGAAGCGAGATGAACGAAGTGCTCGCCCGCGAGAACTACATTCACGACGCAGTCGGCGTCGCCTCTGTCGACAACTCGCAAAGCATGGCGATGCTCGTCTTCGCGCCGAGCAACACGCAAGCCCACTTCACGGCCGAGCGAAACGTCGTCGAAGACACGACGTACGGCTTCTGGATCGGAAACGGCGCCGCCGATTACACGTCGGTCGACGTCACGAAAAACGTGCTGCTGAACGTCGCTCACGGCCTGCAAAACAACGGACCGCTCCCCGTCAACGCCTTCAACAACTACTGGGGTGCGCCGAGCGGGCCAATGGTCGCGAGCAATCCGGACGGTACGGGCGCGATCATCGCCAGCAGTTTCACGGCCGACGACGTCGCCTACGACCCGTGGGCTACCGAGGAGTGGATTCCCGGCCCCTGACAGGCGGGGGATTTGACGTTCGCGGCCGGCTTCATTATTCTCGGGGCCGAGCGACCGTCCCGTCCAGGAGTTCCCATGCACCCCGCCGCTTCCTCTGCTTTCGTTCCCCGGATTCTCGGAGAAAGAGCCGGACACGCCCTGTGGGAAGTCGCCGCCGGCCTTTCCGGAGTGATCCTCCTGTCGCTTTTGGCGCAAGTGGCGATTCCCCTCCCCTGGACGCCGGTGCCGATCACCGGCCAGACGTTCGGGGTGACGCTGATCGCGCTGCTCTTCGGCAGACGCGGCGTGCCGGTGGTCCTCGCCTATCTCGCCCTCGGCGCTTTCGGGCTGCCGGTGTTCGCAGCCGGCAAGGCCGGCCTCTTGTGGGGACCGACCGTCGGCTACCTCATCGGCATGGTGTTCTCGGCCGGAATCGCCGGAACGCTCGCCGACCGTGGGTTCACGAAAACCTGGCCTCGCGCGATGCTCGCCGGTTTCTGCGGCAGCGTTGCCGTATTCACCTGCGGCCTTCTGGTTCTGAACCAGTTCGTGCCGGCGGAAACTCTTCTCGCCGCCGGCCTCTGGCCGTTTCTGCCGGGTGACCTGATCAAGACGACGGTGGCGGCGTTCGTTGCCTCACGCGCCAACCGTCGCTGACAAGTCGAAGACGATCACTTCCGCGTCGGACTGGCTGACGAGTTCCAGCACTTTCTCGTCGGTCAAAGCAGCGGCGTCGCCCGCGCGGAGTTCTTCGTCGCCGATTTTGACGGCGCCTTTGACGACTTGCACCCAGACGCTGCGTTCGGGCCGCAGGCCGAAATGCAGGCTACCGTTCGCTTTCAGCTTCGAGATGTACATGTCGGCGTCCTGACGGATGGGAATCGAGCCGTCCCGGCCCTCGCGCGAGGCGACCAATACCAGCGGCTCCGTTTCGAGATCCTTCGCGAACGATTTTTGACCGTAGGAAGGGGCGAGACCCTTCTCGTCAGGGACGATCCAGATTTGGAAAAAGTGGGTTTCCTTCTCCGCCTCGTGATTCATCTCGGAATGCATGACCCCGCTTCCCGCGCTCATCTTCTGGACTTCGCCGGGACGGATGACGGTTTTGTTGCCCATCGTGTCGCTGTGCTCCAAGGCACCGTCGACTACATAGGAAATGATCTCCATGTCTTTGTGTGGGTGTTTGCCGAAACCCGCGCCGGCTTCGATGCGGTCCTCGTTGATGACGCGCAAGGGACCGAACCCCATGTGCATCGGGTCGAAGTATCCGGCAAAGGAGAACGTGTGGAGAGACTTGAGCCAGCCGTGATCGGCGAGTCCGCGTTCGTTGGAGCGTCTGATGGAAAGCATCGTCATTCCCTTTCTCGGCCGGAGGAGTTGAGCGTTCCGGCGACACAAAGAGACTATCGGCTTCCTCTATATAGATATAAATTATATAATATCCAGCTTCCCGCGACCGTCGCCAAGGGTTTCTCCTTGGATTTGCACGTGATGCGAAGCAAGACGCGCCCGATGGGCCCGGTCGCTCGCGCCGTCTGGGCCAGGCTGCTAGAATGGAAGGCGTGAAGAACCAACTTCTCATTCTGTTTCTGGCGTCGTCCGGACTGGCCGCGTGCAAGACGTCCGAACGCGGCTCCTCGCTCGCAGGCGACGAGACCGTCCAGGCCTGCGCTCCGCTCGAAGCCACCGTGCCGCCGTCCTGGCCGCGCGTCGAAGGCAGTCTCACGGCTTGGCTGGAAGCGCGTCCACACGCCGGGCCAAAAAGTGAAGCGAGGATCCTATTGCAGGACGGCCGTCTCGAGGGGCTGCAGACCGCGCTTGCACAACTCTGGAGCGGACGTTGGGACGAAGGCCGCTCCACGGCGCGGGACGCTGGCTACGAAGCCACGCTTTTTACGCAGAACGGCGCTTCCTTCATTCTGCTGGCGGCCGCCCAGGCGGGTGGAATCGACGCGACCGTCGTCCTGAACCTGGCCCCGCGCGCCGACCTCGTCGTCGAGGTCCCGCATCCCGACTTCGAACCGGGAACCACCGCGGAGGGGACGGACCTCCTGCTGCGCGCGGGCGGACGGGCGCTGATTCAAGCCGGGGCCCACCGCTGCGCCAGCACCCGGGCCTCCCCCTGCGGAGGCAAGACGGCGGTTTGCACGACTGACGGCGTCGCGATTCCTTACGCGGATTCCGACGCGGGGCACAACGCCGGCAATGCCTTCGACGTCTTCCACCGGGCCCTCGCCGAACGCTGGCAAAAAGCAAAGTTCGTTCAGCTTCACGGCATGCGCGAGGGTGAGACCTGGGTCATCCTGTCCGACGGCGGAAAAGCCAACCGACCCGGCCGTCCCGCCTGGCCCGAGGCCGTGCGGGACGCACTCCGCCCCGTCCTCGGCGCCGACGTCAAAGCCGTCAGTTGCCAGGACCCGGACGACGGCGCCCGGTTCAATCACCGCCGCCTCTGCGGTACCGACAACACGCAAGGCCGCTTCGTCAATCTCTCACCGGACGCCTGCGGCACCGTGGCGCCCGCGGCGACCGGGCGGTTTCTTCACATAGAACAGACCTTCGACGTGCTCCAAGGCGAGCGCCCCGGCGGCGCGGTCGTGGACGCCGTCATTTCGACTCTGCCGGGTTGCTAGGCGCCCCACGAATTGTGTAAAACGGATGGACGACCCCCCCAAGAGGAAGTCCATGAGCAAGACCGTGAAATTGGTATTGAGTCTGATGGCTGCGTCCTACCTGGTCGGTTGCGGCAACATGATCAAGACGAAGCAGGAAAACGAGGACGCCCCGACCCGCGAGAACGCCGTTTATCCGATGGAGTACGCCAACGGCACTTTTGCCTGGCGAGCCAACTCCCACCGCGTCTACATCGCCTTCACCGACGACTACAACTACGCGGAAGAAGACATGGCGCGCTGGTCGGTGCCGAACTTCTGCTCCCGCGTCACGGCCGGAACGGTGAAAGCCAACGTCCATCTCGTCTGGAGCGGCATGGTGGAGAACGGCAAGCCGCCAGCCTCGACCGACAAGACCGGGACGAATCCGTTCGACCTGACGACCTGCGCCAAAGGGACTTTCCAAGCCATCGACTCTTCGGCGAGCAACCTCGACCTCGGCAACATCACCGTATCCCAGGCCATCGCCGCCAGCGCGCTCGTCGAGTACATCTCTGCCGACGCCAAGGCCACGAGCAGCGTTCAGGTGATCATCAAGACCGCCTCTGCGGACGGCACCGCGACGTTCACCGTGCAAAATCCGCCGGAAGCAACCGATCCCTCGACCTCGGACGAAGACATCCCGGCCGACCCGGACTCGGAGGTTCCGACGACCGCCACGAACAGCGTCACGCCCAGCGCGGAGTTCTCGCACATCGGGAGAAATCCCAACCGCATCCGCATCAACCTGCTCGGCATGATCGACCCGACGACCAACCTGCCGGTGGTCCTGAACGACACGACCGTCACCATCGTCGAAAACGGCAAGGTCCAGGGCATCAAGGTCACGCAAAGCCGCACCGAGAACGCGCTGCCGGCCGACGTCGTGTTCGTCGTCGACAACTCCGGCTCGATGAACGAAGAGGCCGACGGCGTCGCCAACGGCATTCAAGCCTTCGCGGAGAAGCTCTCCACCGCCGGCATCGACGCGAAGTTCGGCGTGCTCGGTTATTGGGGAGACGTCCGCGGCGCCCTGAACCTGTCGGATTTCACGACCCTGAACGAGTATCTCAACCGAGGCAAAGGCTACGAACGAACCATGGGTTTCGGCGGCGCCGATGCCTCCACGCTGGAAGCGGCGGCCAAGGATTTCAACATATGAAACTCGCATTCCGTCCGACGGCGTGGTC
>JAYVBB010000360.1:0-13160 GCA_043750715.1 Pseudomonadota bacterium
TGTCGCCGAGATACGACTCGCGCGGATTGTCGAACAGCCGGAACTCGAGGACCATGCTCGACTGGTCGTTGAAGCGCGCTTCGCCTTTCAGGCGGAACGTCTGCTCGATGGCTTGGTAGGTGCCGGAGCCTTTGCTGAAGCCCGGAGCCGTCTGCGTCTCGCCCTTGAGACCGTAGTTGCCTTCGCCGTCGACGAAGAAACCGAACGCTTGGGAGGACGACAAAACGAGGAGGAGGACCGACGCATGCCACAACTTCATAGAACGACCTCAGCAGCTTAAAACCTGACGAGCAGATTGCCACACTGAGTCATTCTCCGCCATCATTCTCATCGCCGGGGCTCATCTCGGAAAGCTCCCAGCGCAAGCGCTTCACGCCTTTGCACCAGCCGGTCTCATCATCGATTTCGGCGACCAGGCCGGTCAGCCACGGGTCTCCCGTCGCGGGCTCCCATTTGCGCTTTTCGCCGGTCAGGAACCGGGCGAGGGCGGCCTCTTTTTTGATGCCGATGACCGAATCGTAGCCGCCGGTCATTCCGAGGTCGGTGAGAAAGCCGGTCTTACCCCCCAGAATTCGTTCGTCGGCAGTCGGTACGTGGGTATGCGTCCCGTAGACGAGTGACGCCCGGCCGACACAGTGCCAACCCATGGCCTGTTTTTCGCTGCTCGCCTCGGCATGCATGTCGATCACCCGGATCTTGACCGCCGGCGGCACGTTAGCTAGCAGCTTGTCGACCGCCTTGAAGGGGCAACGGTTCTCGCCGTGCATGAAGGCTTTGCCCAGGAGGTTGATCGCGGCAAAGCGGAGGCCGTTCTTCGTCGTGATGATCTTGAGGCCGTTTTCCTCGTAGTCGACGTTGGACATGTTCGCCGGCAGCACCATCTTGTCGGCGCGCGGGAAATACTCGTAGATCTCCCGCTTGTCGTGCCAATGGTTCCCCATCATCACGCAGTCGATGCCGTGCGTGTCGACGAAGTCCTTGTAGATCTTTTCGGTCATGCCGAAGCCGCCGGCGGCGTTCTCGCCGTTGGCGATCACGATGTCCGGTTTGAATTCGGCCCGGGCTTTGGGCAACAGGGCTTCAAGGCATCGCCTGCCGGCTTTGCCCATGATGTCGCCCATCGCTAGAATTACGGTCACTTCGCGAAGTCCGTTGCCCGGCTTTCGCGTACGACGGTCACCCGCACCTGGCCGGGGAACGTCATTTCCTGCCTGAGTTTGGAAGCGATCTCGTTGGCGAGATCAACGACGCGGGCGTCGGAGACGCCTGTCGGGGTCACCATCGCGCGCACTTCGTTGCCTGCTTGCATGACGTAAGCGTCTTCGATGCCGTCGAAGGCTTTGACGAGCTTCTCCATGTCACCGAGGCGCGTGAGGTAGGTCTCCATCACTTCACGGCGGGCGCCGGGGCGCTTCGCCGAGAGCACGTTGGCCGTGTGGAGCACCACCGCGTAGGGACTCGCCTGGCCGATGTCGTCGGCATGGTGCAGACGGATCGCCTCGACCACGAGGTCGTCGCGGTCGTACTTGACGCAGAGGTCCGCGCCGATCTGCGAATGGTGGCCCTCCGTCTCCTGGTCGACGCCTTTGCCGACGTCGTGGAGAAGGCCGGCCCGCTTCGCTCGCTTGACGTTGAGTCCCATCTCGGCGGCCATGATGCCAGCGATGTGGGCCGTCTCGACGGAATGCTGCAGCACCGTCTGGATGCCCGTCGTCTTGAACTTCAGGCGTCCCAAGGCTTTGATCAGCTCGGGGTGGAGGTCGGTGATGCCCACGTCGAAGGCGGCTTGCTCGCCGGCTTCGCGGATGATCGTGTCGAACTCCAGGGCCACGCGCTTCGCCGTCTCGTCGATCCGGGCCGGGTGAATCCGGCCGTCGGCGATGAGGCGCTCCAGCGTGATCTTGGCGATCTCGCGGCGGATCGGATTGAAGCACGAAATGATGACGGCTTCCGGCGTGTCGTCGATGATCAGGTCGACGCCGGTCGCCATCTCGATGCCGCGGATGTTCCGGCCCTCGCGGCCGATGATCCGGCCTTTCATGCTGTCGTCAGGGAGAGACACGACCGAGATCGTCGAATCGGAGACGTATTCGCCCGCGACCCGTTGCACGGCAAGGGAGATGACCGACCGAGCGCGGTCTTCCGCTTCCTTCTTGGTCTGTTCCTCGATCTGGCGGAGCCTCTCTTGGGCTTCCTTGCGCGCCTCGACCTCCATCGACTTGATGAGCTCCCGCTTGGCTTCTTCGGGAGACATCTTGGCGATGTTCTGGAGCGTCTTTCTGGCATGATCCAGGGTTTCCGAGCACTCGACGTTGAGCTTTTGGTAATGCTGCTCTTCGCGTTGGAGCCGTTGCTCCAAAGTGGTGAGTTCGCCTTCCCGCTTTTCGACGATTTCCAGCTTTTTCTCGAGCCCCTGCTCACGCTGCTTGATCTTCGTCTCGAGCTGCTTCATTTCATTGCGGCGATTCTTGGATTCGTCTTCGAACTGTTGACGGCGCTGGCGTGCTTCGTCTTTGGCTTCTTTAAGGGCTGCTTTGACTACGTTGTCAGCTTCTTTGCGCGCTTCTTCGCGCAATTGCTTAGCTTCGAGATCCGCTTTCTTGAACGCAGCTTGCAGCTGCTTTTTGTTTAAGAAAACACCAACGGCAAACAGACCGAACAGAACCCCGACGACCGCCACCAAACTCCCGATGGCTATGTCCACGGACTTGACTCCTCATAGAGTACAACTGAGCGATAAGACTATGAGACTAGCATGGGAAAAGCCGGGACCGCGACATGAAAAAACCGGTGGCCCCTTGCGGGAGACACCGGTGTTTTTTGCCGGTTAGGCGGGAGTCCGTCTCACTTGTTCGTGAGCGTGAACTCGGCGCGGCGGTTTTTCTGCCAGGCCGCTTCGTCGTGGCCTTCAGCGGCGGGCTTTTCTTCGCCGTAGCTGATGGTCGAGAGGCGGGCGGCGTCGATGCCGAGCTGGGTCAGGTAGTTCTTGACCGATTGGGCGCGGCGTTCGCCGAGCGCCAGGTTGTACTCGATCGAGCCGCGCTCGTCGCAGTGACCTTCGACCTGAACGACGGCTTCTTGGGCCTTCTTCAGGTGGTCGGCCATGCCTTGGAGCTGGGATTGGGCGTCCGAAGACAGCGTGTAGTCGTCGAAGGCGAAGAAGACGGTCTGCGGAGCGAAGTTTTCCGCTGGGGCGGCTTCGGGGGCCGGGGCGGGTTCCGTCGAAGCGGTCGGTTGGACCGGCTCTTCGGTTTTTTGTTCATCGTCCGTGCAAGCAGTGGTCGCGAAACCAAAGAGAAGCGTGGCAACGGCAAGCATGTGTTTCGATTTCAGCAACATTTCTTTCGTCTCCTAACCGAACTGTCCGTGTGTAATTTCACTTCGCCGTGGACGATTCCGCAGCGAATAATAACTAGGGCTTAAGGAACCAGTTGGGAGATTGCCCACAAGTTCATGAAAAAGCAACAGGGCTTTTTAAGATTTTGGCTATCCGAACCGGGACCTGAGGTCCTTCGCCAGGGCATGTTGCGTGCCGGAAAAGCTACCGCTCGACATGAAGATGACGGCATCCCCTGGGGCGAGCTCTTCTTTGAGACGGCCGAGCAGGGCGTCGTTCGTCGGGAAGGCAAAAGCCTTGGACCCTATGGCGGACGCCATTTCCCCGGTGTTCATGCGCTCATTTTCCGGAATCCGTTTGTCCACCGGACACTCGCCGATCATCACCCGGTCGGCCAGGGCGAGGGACTCGCCGAAAGCCTTTTGGAAGACGTTGCGGCGCTGGCTGGCGCTGCGCGGTTCGAAGGCGACGACCAGCCTTTTCTTGGGGAAAACCTGTTTAAAACCCTCGATCACGAGCCGGATCGCGGTCGGGTGGTGGGCGAAATCCTCGTAAACGTCGATGCCGCCGGCGCTGGCGAGGAGGTCGAGGCGCCGCTTCACGTTCTGAAACGAGCGCATGGCTTTAACTATTGAATTTTTATCTAGTTTCTTCGCCAGGTCGCCTGCCTTGTCGAGCGAGATCAGGCAGGCGATGACCATCGCGATGTTGGCGAGGTTGTGCTTGCCCGAGAGGCCGGTCTCGACCCGGACCGTGCCGAGGTGGTCGGTTTCGACATCGACCGTCCACAACTGCTCGCCGGCACTGACGGCTTTCGCCTCGAAACGGCCGACCCGGACCTGGCAGCCCTGCGACAGGCCGAGCGTCGCGACGCGCATGACTTTCGCCTCTAGTCCGAGGCTTTCGATGACTTTCCGGATGCCCGGATCGTCCATGTTCGCGATCACCGTCTGCTTGTCTTTGACGAGGCCCGTGACTTTGGCGAACTGCGCTTCGATTGCTTCGACGTTCGCGTAAATATCGGCATGGTCGAACTCGCAGTTGTTCAGGATCAAATGCTTCGGATGGTAGTGGAGGAACTTTGGACCTTTGTCGAAGAACGCCGTGTCGTACTCGTCGCCTTCGATGCAGAAGAGCTTGGATTTGCCGAGGCGGAAGCTCTGCGGGAAGTTGCGCGGAATGCCGCCGATGATGAAGCTCGGATCCTCGCCCAGCTCGTGCAGCACGTGCGAGAGAAGCGACGTCGTCGTCGTCTTGCCGTGCGTTCCCGTGACGACGCAGGCTGCGGACTTCGACAGAAAGAAGTCGCCGAGCAGCGCGGGGAAGCTCGTGTAGGGAATCCCGGTCGCGAGCGCCGCCTCGAGCTCCGGATGTCCTTTGGAAAGAACGTTGGCGACGACGAAGAGATCCGGCTTTTCGCCTTTGACGTTGTCGGGGCTGTAGGGCGTCTTCACTTTGATGCCGAGCTCCTGGAGCATCCCCGACATTGGCGGGTAGACGCCGGCGTCGCTCCCCGTGACGTCGTAGCCGGCCGTCTGGCAGAGGCCGGCGACGGCTGCCATGCCGGTGCCGCCGATGCCGATGAAGTAAAGTTTCGAGCCTTTTTCGAGTTTTTTCGTCATGCGAGAGAGCTCCGAAGACGCCAGGTCAAACGTTCACCCTCGATCGCGGCGGGAGCGCCGACCATCAGAGGGAAATTGGGCGAGGTGTGGCCGAACAGCGGGGTCGAGTACACGGGAACCGTGGTGCGGGCGGCGAAGCGCTCGTAAACGAACGGCGCGCAGTCCGGAATCTTGTCGCCGAGGCCTTTCAGGTAGCCGATGACGATCGCGCGCACGTCCTTCAGTGCGCCGCTCATCACCCACTGGTTGAAGGCGCGCATCAAGCGGCCGGGGTGCTCGTCGGTGTCCTCGATGAAGAGCACGTGACCGGCGAGCGACTTCGGGAAATAGGGCGTGCCGATCAGATTCGTCACGACCGTAAAGCAGCCTCCGAATAGCGGACCTTCGGCGCGCGCCGGCGCGTTCTTCGACACGGGAGCGAGGGGAAACGAGCCGCTCGTCTCGACGCCCGCCAGGTACTTGCCGAGGTTGGCGAGTAGGGCATCGACGTCCTGGGTGCCATTCTTCCGCCAAAGCGTCGTCGCGGGCATCGGCGCGTGCAGTCCCGGCCAGCCGAGCTTGGCGTAAAGGGCCGAATGCAAGGCGGAGACGTCGGAAAAGCCGACGACGAGCTTCGGCTTCGCCTGCTTCAGCTTTTGCCAGTCGAGCAGATCGAGCAGGTCGCTGGCCCCGTAGCCGCCGCGGGCCGCCAGGACGACGTCGCTCGACGACTCGAGCAGCGCCGATTCCAGGGCTTTGGCCCGGGCGGCCACGGTCGACGACGTATAAGCCCAAGCCGGGTCGGGCGGCAGGTCGTCGTAGGCGACCTCGAATCCGGCGGCTTTGAGCTCCGCCAGCCGGGGCTGGAGCAGATCGTTCTGCTCCCGACTCGAAGGGCGGATGAGGCGCAGGCGTACGGCCATTCTTTTTGATTTCCTTGAGGAGTCCTCAGGCATTATATCAGATGCATGTCTGAAATCCTCGTGCCCGTCTCGGTGGGCGAGCTCATCGATAAGATTACGATCCTCAGGATCAAGCAGCGTCACATCAAAGACGCCGCGAAGCTCAGCAACGTCAGGGCGGAACTGTCCGCTTTGGAAGCCGTCTGCGTCAAAGCGAAGCTCGACACCAAGGACGCGCTGGCAAGCGAGCTCGAGGCGATCAACCAGAAGCTTTGGGTGATCGAGGACGACATCCGCGACAAAGAGCGGACCCGCACCTTCGACCAGGGGTTCGTCGAGCTCGCGCGGGCCGTCTACGTTACCAACGACGAACGCTTCAAAGTGAAGTCGAAGATAAACGCCGCGGCCGGGTCTCTCTATAAGGAAGAGAAGAGCTACCGAGACTACACCAAGTGAGTCGTTGGTATGGCCACCGGCAGGCGGGCATAGCCCTGCCGCCGAAGAACGTCGGCAACGAGGTCATCTACCAGATTTTCGTCGACCGCTTCGCGCAGGGGTCTAAGACGCGTGGGACGCTCGACCAGGGCCGCTTCTCGGATCCGACGCGCCGGGACTTCTACAAGTTCTGGGGCGGAGACCTGCGGGGAGTCATCGACCGCCTCGGCTACCTGAAACGGCTCGGCGCGACGCAGGTGTGGCTGACGCCGATCTTCGAGAACCAAATGGTGACGATCTCGCGCGGCAAAGCGAGCGAGAAGATCCAGATGACGCCTTATCACGGCTACTGGATCCGGGACTGGTTCCGCTTGAACCCCTATTTCACCGATAAGGGCGCCCAGGACTTCGCTTTGCTCGACGAGCTGATCGCCCAGGCGAAGCCCGAGATCGGGATCCTGCTCGACACGGTGTGCAACCACACCAGCCCGTCGGATCCCGACGGCTGGCAGACCGACGTGGCGCCGTTCTACCGGGACGGCGTCTTCCAGGCGTCGCTCGACAGGAATCCGGAGTGCTTCCACCGTTTCGGCCCGATCGAAAATTTCCGCGACCCCTTCGAGCTCGAGAACCACCAGCTGGACGGCCTCGCGGACCTCGACCAGAACGACGGCCTGGTGTTTTCGTATCTCCGCGACGCGCACGCGTTCTGGATGGAGCGGTTCCCGGGACTTGCCGGCTACCGCATGGACACGGTCAAGCACGTCAACACCAGCTACTGGGAAGAGTTCGAGCGCGACTTCTATGCCCGGTTTCCGGACAAAGTGATCGTCGGCGAATACTTCGACGGCGGACCGCAGCACGAAATGGCCGGAGACCTCTACCGGCGCTGCCGGATGACGCTCTTCGATTTCGAATTTCGCCACGCGCTGGTCGACGTCTTTCTGAACAAGCATCCGTTGAGCCGTCTGACCCAGGTCTGGGAGCACGACCCGAAGCTCGTCGACGCGACGAGCCTGGTGACGTTCGCGGAGAACCACGACCTGCCGCGGCTGCGCGGCATGGGAGTTTCCTACGAAGCGGTACGCCAGGTGCTGGCGATCCTGATGATCGCGCGTGGTGTACCCTGCATTTACTACGGCCAGGAGCAGGACCTCTTTCATCCGCAGGATTCCGGTGATCCTTACTGCCGCCAAATGATGGCGGGCTTCGACGAGAACCATGAGCTCTACCGGTTGATTCAGGTGTTGGCGCGCCTCAGGAAAGAAAACCTGGCGCTGCGCCACGGCGAAACGCACGTCGTGCTCGAAACCCCGCGCCTTCTCGCCTTCGAGCGGGTGCACGGGGAAAAGCGCGTGCTGCTCGCGGTCGCGCTCGAACAGGGCGCCGACCTCACCCTCACCGGCCTGACCTTCCCGGACGGGACCTATCCGGACGTGCTGACCGGGAAGGCCCATTCCATACGCGGCGGTACGCTCAGCGCAACCCTCCCCGCGCATGGAATTTTAGTGCTATCCACGAAATAACCCTGAGGATTTCAGGTCCTTTAGTAGGCTCTACCAATCTCTCCTAAACTTCCTCCTGCCAACGCCGAATGGTTCTTCGCTTTTCCGAGGAGGACTGTCTGCAATGTCGAAAAAAGTATTGATCGTCGATGACTCGCGCACCATCCGCCAACAAGTCAACTTCACGCTTAGCAAAGGCGGCTTTACCGTCGTCGAAGCGGAAGACGGCAAGGACGGTATCGAGAAGCTGAAAGCCAACGCTGACATCTCGATGATCATCAGCGACGTCAACATGCCGAACATGAACGGCCTCGAAATGGTGGAAGCCATCGCGAGCGACGCGTCGCTGCCGAAGCCGCCGATCGTCATGCTGACCACCGAAGGCTCGGGCGAGCTCGTCGAGCGCGCCAAGAAAGCCGGAGCCAAAGGCTGGCTCGTCAAGCCTTTCAAGCCGGATCAGCTGGTCACCGTCGTGCAAAAACTGGTCGGGTAAGGGAGAGACACACGCCATGAAAAGCTCGATCGACAAGAACGCCACGCGTTCCCTCATCGTGTTCGTTCGCAATTACACCGACTTGCTCGAGCACAACCTGCGCGACATTCACCTGGTGATGCGCGAGGCGGTGGACGGCGTCATGGCCGGGATCCAGGAGATCTCGAACAAGACGGCCGAGGGCAAACGCAAAGCCAACGAAGTGTTGACCACTACCTATACCAATCCCGACGCCGAAGCGAAAAAGGTGATGGATTCGGTGCAGGACGCCGTCGACCAGGTCATGGACCAAGCGATTTCCGGCGACGCGAAGTCGACCGCCCAGGAGCAGGAAGACCTTAAGGCCAAGCTACGGCGCAGCTCGGGCATCTTCTCGAAGCACATGGAGTCGCTCGAAACGCTCGACGGCGAGCTCTCGGGCCTGCTCCTTTCGATGATGGGCGCCTTGTCGCGGGACGACGTCATTTCGCAACGCATCGAACACGTCATGATGGGTCTCAACGCCATGCAGGCGAGCTTGACCTACATCCTGACGGACTTCGAGACGCGCTGCAAAGAAGGCGAAGTCGAGCGCTACATCAGAGACCTCAAAGCTTTCACCCTTCGGACTTACACGACTGAAGAGGAAAAGCAGAAGTTCTTCGAAGTATTCCCTGACGATAAGAAAAAGACCGGCTAAAGGTAGAGATCGGCGATCTGCTGCGCGATGTCCCATGGCGTGGCGTTCGCCCGGTTGACCAGGACGAGGACCGTCAGGTGCTTGTCCGGAAACCTTTGCACGGCGGTGCGGAAACCGATCGTGCTGCCAGTGTAATAAATGCGCCGGGTGCCGCCGGATGGCGACGACGTCCGCGTCCTTCGCCGGGAACGTCCGGCCGGTCGTAAGCCCTGAAAAGGCGATCGATCTGGTCGTTCGAGTCCGCCGCGAACGACGGCAACGCCAGGACTAAAAAGAGCAGCCATGCCCCGAGAAAGCGCATCGCGTTTTCCCCTCGAAACGTGCTCATTCCATAATACCCGAAGGGTGCGATCCGGCTCGGAACTCCCCGGAAAATTCGGTAAAGCTCACATGGGACGGCTAAGGCAGGGCGGTAACTTGTCGATATCACTGACATGAAGCATTACCCTCTCGCCGTTGTCACAAGTTTCGCCCTAGCGACGTTCTGGACCTTTGGAACGGCGGCCGCGCGCCCGCTCGTCATCTACTCGCCGCATGGCTCGGAGATGCTGAGTGCCGCGCAGGAAGCCTTCGTTAAAATAGAGAAAGACGCCGTCATCGACTGGCGCTTCATGAGCACGGAAGAGGTCGTCAACAAGCTCACGGCCGAAAAAGCGAAACCCGTTGCCGACATCTGGTGGGGCGGCCCTCAGTTTACCTTTCTCCGCGGCGCCAAAGCGGACCTGCTCGCGCCCTATAAGCCGAGCTGGGCCGACAAGACCCAGCCGCAGTTTCGGGACGAGCATGATCTTTGGTACGGCGATCTGCTGACGCCTTTGACGATCATCTATCAAAAGAATCTGACCAGGGCGGACGACCTCCCGAAAGACTGGGACGATCTTCTAAAACCCGAGTTCGCCCAGAAGCTCTCCGTCCGCTTCCCGATGAACTCGGGATCGATGCGCGCCCTCTACGCCGCCCTGATCGACCGCCAGATCGCCCACGGCAAAACGCTCGACCAGGCACTCGAGTGGATGAAGAAGCTCGAAGCCCAAGTCGCCCGCTACGAGACCCACTCGCTCGGCGTCTTCTCGGCGGTCGGCAAAGGCGTCCACCTCTATAGCATGTGGAACGTACCTGAAACGATTCTGAAGAGCCGCCAAGGCTATCCCGTCGACTTCGTCTTCCCGACCTCCGGCATGCCGACGGTGGTCGACGCGATCGCGCTGGTCAAACGGCCCGTGGAACATCCGTTAGCCAGGAAGTTCTATGAATTCGTGACGTCGAAAGAGTTCGCGACGAAGCTGACGGAGGAGCCGTTCAATCGGGTTCACGTCCGCACCGACCTCGGCAAAGGCGCGCGTCCTGATTACCTCGACGACCCCCGCTTCAAGACCATGGTCACCGACTGGCACCGTGTCTCCGAGTCCGAGGCATCGTGGATGGAGCGCTGGGAAAAAGAAGTCTTCAACAAAGGAAAGCTCAGCCACTGATGAAAGCGCCGGTGGGAAAACACAGACTGCTCGCTCGCCTGGTCCTGGCGCTCCTGCCGGCCAGCGCGTTGCCGCTGTTCGCCTTCGGCTACGTTTCGATCAAGAGTCACTATGATTCCCTGCGGACGCAGAGCCTCCAGGAGCATCGGACCCTCGTGACCTTCATGGGTCGCCAGCTCGACGCCGACGTCACGCTCGGCATCCACCAGATCCAGACGGCCGCCAAAGCCGAGGTCTTCAAAACGCAGAATCTCTTCATGGTCCGCGAGGCGCTCGCCAACATCCGCGAAATGAGTCAGGGCATCGAAACCCTCGGCTACGTCAATCTCGAACACAAAGCCCTCGCCTTCGATCCGCCCACTCCTGCGGAAGAAGGCAAAGTCCTCGCCGACTCCCTCTTTTACGACGTCGAGTCCGACGGCCAGTTCGTCTCGAAACTCACCGCGGAGGACGGCACGATCCCTCGGTTCAAGGTCGTCCAGGAAATCAAGGCGACCGACGACAAGCCCGTCGGATACCTCTATGCCGAAATCAGTCTCAAAACCTGGGCGCAGTTGTCCAAAGCGATTTTGAAGAACCACCCTTCCCTGCTTGCGGCGCTGCTGCCGATCGGCAAGGGAGCCGACCCGATCCGCCTGAACGAAGAGGCCGACGCGCAGTTCTGGGCCAAAGTCGCCGCCATTCGAAGCGGCAAGTCGGCCGCCACGGAGCAGGACATCGACGGCGAGCCCCATCACGTGATGTTCCAGGAAGTCGAGCAGGTCCGAGCAAAGCTGGTAGTCGCGCAGCCGTTGGCGGCCATCTACGCGTCGCCGCGCCAAGTTCTGATCACTTACGTCGCGATCATGATCGGCCTCTTCGCTGTCCTCGGCGTCCTCATCGTCGTCCTCGCCCGGAGCATCACCAGTCGCGTGCGCCAGGTGACTGCAGCAGCGACGGCGATCGCGGACGGGCGCCTCGAAGCGCGGGCGACCGTGAAGGGTCAGGACGAGCTGGCGTACCTTGCCGACTCCTTCAACCGGATGGGCGACTCGCTGCAGCTTTCGCATCAAAGGATGCGGGTCCTCTACAAATCGATCATGGAGCTGTTTGCTTGTAACGACGCCGACGGCATTCTGCGCAAGGCCGTCGAGCTCGCCTGCACGCAATGCCAGGGCGAGGCGGCGTGGTTCCTTCCGGAGCAGATCGGCCACGAAGTCGCCTATGCGGACGCGGCCGTGTTCGTCGGACTTCACGGCTGGGCCTGGAAGAATCACCGCTCCGTCGAAGTCGACGCCCGGGAAGCCAGCGGCGTCTGGCGCCGCGTCGCCGGCGACCGGGTGTTCCCGTTCATGATGAAGAATCCGGCCCTCCCGATCGGCGTCCTCAAAGTCGCCTACCGGACGGCTCCCGACGAGCACATGGTTTCCCTCCTCCACTCCCTCATCTCGCTCGTCGAGATGGCGCTCGTGAAGCAGGATCAGGTCCGGAAGGGCGCGATGATTTCGACCGAGCTCGGCATGGCCGAGGCGGTGCAGCGCAACATCATGTCGGAGAACCTGCTCGTTTCGCGTTCGAACCGCCTGGCCTATCACTACCAACCGGCGAGCCGCCTCGGCGGCGACTGGTTCTACCTGATCGAGGATCAAAGGAAAGAGCAGCTCTACGTCGTGATGGGCGACGTCACCGGCCACGGCTTGGCTCAAGGTCTCGTCACGACGGCAGTCAAGGGTGCGCTCGACGTGATCGAACACATGCTCGCCAAGGAAGAGGTCGGGGCGATCCAGGGCCCGGCCGACATCGTGACGCTGCTCGAAACGGTGGTTTGGCGCGTCGCCGGGCCGATTCAGTTGCAGATGACGTGTCTTGCCGCCGTGGTCGACTTCCGGAAAGAGGAAATCCGCGTCTGCAACGCGGGCCATACCTTCCCGATCCTCGTCCGCACGGAAGACTCCGTCAACTCGGCGTCGCACCTCTCGAAGAACCAGCAGCCTCTGCTCGGACCCGCCCAAAACCACAAATACGACGAGACCGTGTATCCGTTGAAGCAGGGCGACATGCTCGTCATCTATACCGACGGACTTTCGGACGCCAAGAACCTGAAGTCGGGCGTCTTCGGCCGTTTTCTATTCCGCAGTCTGAAACGGGCCGGCGAGTTCGCGACGGCGTCGGCGCTGAAGGAAGAGATCCTGCACATGTTCCGCTACTATACGCAGGAAACCCGCGTCGACGACGACGTCTGCTTCCTGGTCGTGCAGATGAAAGCACCGGACCCGGTTCTCGAGCAGTCGGCCTGACGGCTCAGTCGTGCCACGTGCTCATGTACTGAAAGAGTGCGCGCCGGTAGAGCGGCACGTAGTCGTGAGCCGTTTGGACTTCCGGCACGAAGACGCCCTGCTCCAAATCGGCGTAAAGCGGCAGGGGACGTGCGCTTGCGAAAAGGCCGTCGGCGAAAAAGCGCGCGTTGCGCAGTCCCACCAGGTAGGCCAGGAACGGGGCGACGTCGACTTGGCTCACGGGAGCCTCGACGCGATGGGCGGGACTCATGTTTTCGACCAGACCGCCGGAGAGGATCAGGTTCACGTGCGACGCGAGCAGGTCGTCCCGCTGCGAGTTCCCGGCATAGAGGTCGGACGCGGGAGGCAGGCTGTTGCCGTGATCGCTGGCGAGGACGAGCAGCGTCTTCTTCCAGGCGTTGCCTCGCTTCAGCTCGTGCACGAATTCCCCCACGGCCTGGTCGGCGTAAGCCGTGGTCCG
>JAYVBB010000361.1:0-8251 GCA_043750715.1 Pseudomonadota bacterium
TCGTACGACGAGGCGCGTTTCTTTTGGTCGGTTTCCGCTCGGCCCGCCGTCATCAGCTTGTCGAGCTCGGCGTTGGAGTACCAGCCGCGGTTGCCTCCATTGGGCGGGAAGCTCTCGGTTCCGAAGGCGAAACGGTAGATGTCCGGATCCTTGAAGCCGATCCAGGAGAGGCTCCACATCTGGACTTTGCCCGCCTCGACGTCGGCTTTGAAGCGGCCCCATTCGAGCGTCTCGACGTTGACGTCGATGCCGACTTTCTTGAGGTCGGCGGCGATTGCCTTGGCGACGGCGACGCGCGTCAGGTCGGTCGTCGTCTTGTAGGAGAGTTGGAATCGCCCCTTCTTGCCGTCGGCTTTGAAGCCGGCCTTGTCGAGGATCTGCTTCGCCAACTCCGGGTCGTAGGCCGGAGCTTTGACGCTCGTCGAGTGAAACGGATCGGTGGGCGTGATCAGCGTGTCGGCGGGAACGGCCATGCCGTTCAGCACGTATTTGATGATCTTCTGCTTGTCGATCGCGTGGGCGATCGCCTGGCGGACGGCGACGTTGCCGACGATCTTGTCGCGCATGTTGAAGCCGAGGTAGCTCGTGTTGAGGCCCGGGCGCTTGACGATCGTGAGCGCGGGATTACCTTTCGCGATGTCGTTCAGCTTGTCGCGGTTGAGCAGGTTTTGGACGAGGTCGAGCTCGCCCGCCTGGAGCTTGGCGTAGCGCGTGTTCTCGTCCTTCACGACCTTGATCAGGACGCCCTTGAGCTTCGGCTTTTCGCCCAAGCTATACGTGGGGTTGGCTGCGAGCTCGAGGCCGGCCGGCGAGACGCTTTTCAGCGTGAAAGGGCCGCAGCCCTGGACGTTGTCCTTGTCGGTGAGCATCGGGCCCGAGGCGACCTTCGACGGCAGCACGCCGACGACCAGATTGAGCACGAACGTCGAGTCGGGTTCGTTGAGCTCGAACGTCACCTTCGTCGGGTCTTTGACGACGATGTTTTTGACGTTGGCGAAGGCGCCTTTGCGCGGCGAAGGGTCCTTTGCTTTCTCGTCCTTGAAATACATGTAGGTGGCTCTGACGTCTTCCGCGGTGACGGCGGTGCCGTCGGCGTAATTGGCGGCGTTGAGCTCGACGGTGAGCGAGGTCGGGTTGTCCCAGACCCACCCCTTGGCCAGATCGGGAACGGTGTGGCCATCGCGGTCGAAATCGATCAGCGAGCAGTGCAGCAGGTTTTCGATGTACTGGCTGTTCGCGTCGACGGCGAACCGGGGGTCGAGCGTGCGCGGGTCGGCTTCGATAGCGAGCGTGACGATTCCGCTCTCCGCGACGGCAGCGGAAGCGAGCGACGCGAAGCCAATCGGGGCGAGGGAAAGAGCGAGCGAAAGGGGGCGACGCATGACTTTGGACCTCAGTTAGAACTTACTGTTCTCATTGAGAAAAGCGTAAGATATTGTCCATGTTGGGATCGTTGCCATAGGATAGCAGCACGTAGCGGCGAAGTAAACGTCCAGGGGATCCCCCAAATGCAACTGAGTCCCATCGATTACGGTAAGCGGCTCATGCGTGCCGGAGCGGCCCTGGATGGCGGTGCCATGCTCGTCATGGCCCAACCGATGGCTTACCGAAACAGTACCGTCGAGCACGCCTGGCGTCAGGACGGTACCTTTTTCTACCTTACGGGATTCGAAGAGACGGACGCAGCCCTGGTGATCCTGCCGTTCAGGCCCGAAGGCGAGCGTCACGTACTCTTTCTGAGAGACAAGGATCCGGAGCGCGAGCTCTGGGACGGACGCCGGCTCGGGATCGCCGAAGCCATGAGCAAGCTTGCGGTCGATCAAGCGTATCCGTTTCACACTTTGTGGCAGAAGCTGCCCGACCTGATCGGCGAAGCGAACAAGTTCTATTGCACTCTCGGGCAAAGTCCCGAGTTCGACCGCGAGATCATCAGCGCGCTAGGCGTGCACAAGGTCCGCTACGGAAAGAAGCACATGGCGTGCAAGCTCCCGATCCACGACGCCAGCTACGTCGCGGGCAAGCTCCGCCTCCGGAAAAGTCCCGAAGAAGTCGAGAGGATGCGGGCCGCGGCGTCGGCGACGCGGAAGGCCTACGCGAAGATGTACCAAAGCGTTCGTCCCGGCATGACCGAGCGGGACGTGCACGGGCTCCTGATGGGCGAATTCCTGGCGAACGGCGGCGAGCGTGAGGCTTATGGCTCGATCGTCGCCGGCGGAGCGAACGCCTGCGTGCTGCACTACCGCGACAACAACATGCCGCTCAAAGACGGCGACCTGCTGCTGGTCGACGCGGGCTCCGAATTTCAATGCTACGCGTCGGACGTGACGCGCACTTTTCCGGTCGGCAAACGTTTCACGTCCGAGCAGAAGGCGATCTACGACATCGTGCTTGAGTCGCAAAAAGCGGCGATCGCGAAAGCGACGGTCGGTTCGAGCCTGCCCCAGATTCACGACGAGGCGACCGCCAAGCTCGTCGACGGGCTGGTGTCCCTCAAACTCGTGAAGGGCAGCCGCGACGAGATCATCGCCAAGGGCGCGCACAAAAAATATTATCCCCACGGCACCAGCCACTGGATCGGCATGGACGTCCACGACGTCGGCGTCTACCAGGAGCACGGAAAGCCTGTAGCCCTCGAGCCCGGCATGTATTTCAGCGTCGAGCCGGGCCTTTACTTCGATGCGTCGGACGACGCGGTGCCGGAAGCCTTTCGCGGCATCGGCATCCGCATCGAGGACGACGTGTTGGTGACCTCCGGTGGACCGGACGTCGTAACGACCGGCATCGCCAAGGAAGTGCGTGAGCTCGAAAACCGCTATTAGCGCGGTCGCGCTGGCTTTGGCATTCGCCTCGGGCGTCGCGCGCGGCGCGTGTTCGGGGCCGCGTGAAGCGTTCCCCTATCCGGTCGTGCTGTCGAACGTCAAACTGAGCGGCGCGCACAAGGTGAAGTCGTTCGCCGCGGTCGCCTTCCACGGCGGCCAGTGGACCCAGATCCCGGTTCAGGTCGAGGAGAAGAACGCCAAGGGCGACTACGTGCTCGACGGCGGCCTGCCCTTCACCAAGGACACTGACGACGGCTGGATCGACGGCAACGACGAGATCGTGTTCGACGGTCAGGACCTCGGCGAAGATTTCGTCGAGACGGACGTGAAGGAAGACGTGCGGAGCGGCACCTCGGGACTTTGGAAGATCGGTTTCTGCAAAGCCGGCAAGCGCCTGGGCTTCGTTCTGCTCAGGAGCATGTGGCAGACGCCGCCGCCGTGGCCGGCGGGCAACGCCGTCGCCTTCGACCAGGCCGCCGCCGAGGTGCGGTCGAGCCTTTACCGGTACCGGTTTCACAAACCTAATCCGGTTCTGCTCGGCGAGGTGTCGCTGCGCCAACGCGGCGTCGAAGTGCCGGTCATCCGCGACTCGACGTTTCAGATGCCGCTCCGGACGCCATTTTTCATGCCTGACATGACGTTCAAGGCGAAGGACTTCACTTCCAGCATCGAAAGCTGGCAGACTGGGCCGATCCGCACCATCGTCGCCGTCGGCGTGAAGTACTCGTCCTTTCTTTCGCTGTTTAAGCTGCACCTGTTCAGCGAGCTGGTCTTCTACCGGAACCGCTTCGTGATCCCGACCGTCGTCGAGTTCATCTTCGACCCGACCAAGTTCCTGGCTCCGGGCAGCGGCCTGGCCTATTCGTTGCGGTTTCCGAACCATCGGGCTTGGGAGATCGAATCGAATCTGACGCCGCTTCCCGCGAAGGATCCGGACGAGGTCGTCGAAAAGGGCCCGACCGCCGCCGGCACCGAAGTATTCACCGCGCGCGGGCACAGCAAGGACGGCGCCTTTCTCGTGCAGGTGCGCGTCGACGAGAAGGCGCGCAAGAACGTGCCGCCGCCGTTTCTCATTCGCGCGGCGGACTTCGAATCGAAGGAGCATCAGAAGCATTGGCCGTGGCTCGCCGACATGCCGGGCGACCTCGGCGTTTATCTGGATTTCTCAAGGATTAAGCAGGGTACCTACAATTTCGGTCTTGACTTGCTGCTCTCCACTAAGGCAGATGAGTCATTCGCAGATTATGGCTCAGTCGAGTCGGAATGGAGCTCATGTTGCACGAAGCGCTGACCGTTCAGGTCTCCTCGTCGTTGAAAGAAAAACTCACGCGCACCGCCCAAGACGAAGGCGTGAGCGTCGAAGCCTTGGTCCAGGAACTCCTCGCGGAAAGCGTCGTGCTCCGCGCCTGGGAGATCATCGAACGAAAGTCGGCGATGCGGGGCAACACCCAGCAGCAGCAGCAGCAGCACCAGAACCGCCAGCAGCACCGCAACGGCAACGGCCCCGGCCCCCGCCGGAACCAGCCGGCCGGCAACTGGATGGAAGACCGGGCGGCCTTTCTCGAATACGTGCGTAATCAAGAGAAGGGCGGGCGGTAATATTACTGCCCAAACTTGCTACTGTTAGCGTTTTAAAATATCGTTAAAATATGTTTCATCGTTCGCGAAAACTCAGGCGGGCGGGGATGTTGCTCGCGTTCGCGTCATGCATTCTCGCGCAGTCGGGGTGCCGGACGACGGGTGCGGCCGGCGCGCCTCCGCCCGAGGAAGAAGACGACGGCGGCGGCCCGGGCGACGGCACGGGCACCGGTGCGCCGGGCGGCGGCCCGAAGATCATGGGCTATCAGTTCTTCACGCGGAACTCGGTGTCGATCCTCCGCGGCAAGTATTCCGACGATCAGGAAAACACCGGTGCGGAAAAGTCCGACGGCCTGAGCAACGTCAAACTGACGGGCAAGCGCTATACTCTCGAGCACTACCCGGTCGTGATGGAAAACTACCCGCACAGCGACTACGGCTACGCGCTGCTCGAGTACCGGAACGAGACGCCCGACACCGACTTCTGGACGGAGCGGAAGACGTTTCTGCTGCTGATGGGATTCATCCTGCCGAAATGGCGGCTGTTCGCGCCGGTGTTCGGCCTGCACATGGAATTCAACAACATCAGTTTACAGGAAGACGACAGCCCCGAGGTCGCGAAGTCGGACATCCGCGCGACGGTGGTCGGCGCCAACTTCCGGCAGAAGCTTTACGGCCTGAGTGACTGGTACGCAGTCTACTATCAAGGCTACGCGCACATGCTGAACCTGTCGTTCAAGAGCCATGGCTATGAAATCGAAGGAGGTATTGGCCAAACGTTTCAGTACTCGATCCTTCGTGCCGAGACTACCTTGGGGTTCATTTATCAGAACTACACGGGAAAACGCCCCTATGGGGACGACGGGACCCTGACGGTGAAGAGCAAGTACCAATCTTTTTTTGCGATGTTGTCTCTATGGCTCTGAAAATCGCCTTGGTCGCGGCAGGATGGTTGAGCGCAGGAATGGCCTTCGGCCAAGCCGCGGGCAATCCCTTGCGCCCGGATTTCCGCCTGCTGTTCGGTTACGTCGGCGGCGAATACAAAGACACGTCGCGGAACGAAGTGAAAGCGACCGAAGGCGAGCAGACCGGAATCAAGCTCACAGGCACAGAAGTGCAGGTGGCGGGGGCCTACGGCAGCTTCGACGCGGAGCTGACGCAACGGACGATGCAACCCAAAGACGTCGACTACTGGAGCAAGCGGAGCGAACTGTATTTCACGGTCGGTTACTACTGGCTGAGCTTTCCTTACGTTCAACCCGTCGTCGGCTACCATCAGATGACGCAGAGCGGGGACCTCGACGCGACGGATGCGCCTCCCGCTTTCATCGACAAGAACACGGCGTTCGTTCTGGGTTTGCGTTCGAGCTTCTGCCCGTACAACTTCGGGACCCACGGTCCGGTGATCCAGCTGCGTCAGTCGTACGTGACGTCCCTTGAGGCGAAGCGCAACTTCGGCGACGAGCGTTACCTGGGCCTCGGCTACTATTTTCAGACGGGAAGATTCAAAGCAGGACTCGCCGTGGGCCAGCTCCGCAACTTTTTCAATGCGTCGAAGCCCAGCGACGACGACGACGAGCTCCGCCTCAAAGTCCGCCACGAATACACGGCAAACCGGATCGGCCTCTATATCGAGTATTGATCCCGGCAGAACTGGTGGTTTTTGGCCGGATCAACCGGCCGAAATCTCTGGTTAATTTCCTAAGATCCTAAAGGGACTCAAGGTTTTCTCCGATTTTTCTTCTGTATGGGAAGAAGGGAGTTTCCTTGGGCCGGAATTTCTACATTGTATTGATCCTCGCCGCGGGCTGCAGCAAGTCGCCGCTGGGTCCGGAAATATCCGAACGTCCGGAGACGGTTACCGTCGATACCGATGCCGTGACGAGCGGAGGCCAGGTCGACGCCGGGGATACCTCTGTCAGCACGGGCGACAATACCGAGACGACGACCGCTCCAGTCGGTACGGCCGCTCCCGTTTGCAGCGAAACCACGACGCAAAACTTCTTCTATCCGGGCGCGACCGTCACGCACGCATTCACCTGTGACTTGGCGATCGAGACGGCGCTGAACCAGACGAGCAACCGCCCTAGCTACCTCGCTGCGTCCGGGATCGGAACGACGTCGCTGACGTTCTCCGGCACGCAAACAGGGGCGACTGGCGCAACGGGCTGGACGACCCGCTTCAACGGTTGGACCGACGTCGTCACGAACACAACCATTCTAGGCACGACGCCGACTACCACCGCGGAAGTGGCAAACACCCTCGCAGACAACGTCATGCGATCGCTGACGTTTGGCGTGGCGTTGGACGGCACTTATGATGGGGCCGGCGCGGACGTGAAGGTGCTGATGAGCGATGCGACGACGCCGGCGACGACGTCCAATGGCGCGGTCTCGTACTCGGCGAGCGACATCCCGCTGGCGACCTACAGCGACGGTGCCTGCACCGCTTCGCCGATCATCTGCCCGACGACGGGGTCGCACACTGCGACGACGGCGACCGCAGGGTTTGACGTGTTGTGGAACTATGACCGCTTCGACCAAGGCGTCTATGACGTCGGGACGCGCGGGTACCTTTCCCTCGACAGCGCCAAGGTCTACTCGGCGACCGACAACACCCAGCTGACGACCAGTAATGTGACGGGCGAGCCCAACCTGATTCCACCGACCGGATCGATCGGAGTCTCGGCCTACAAGCAGACAGTCGACTGGTACTACTTCACGCCGGCCATCGCGCTGAACGACTCCCTGTCGTCCGCTTCGAAGGAAGTCTTCGGAGTCGTCTACCCGTCACGGAATACGACCAACCAGCATTGGGCGGGCGTCGCTACGGTCGATCGCTCGGTCAGCAGCAGCGCTCTGTCCAATACTTGGTTTGATCCGCCCAATACGGCGGCACGGACCTCGTTGGCATCGAACGCCAGCTCGCTCGCGATTGCCGGCACGTCCACCAACGACTGGATTTACGCCGGTGGCAGCGGCGGAACGGGCGGCAGCATCAACCTGGTTCTGACCTACATTAACGACGGTGGCGCTTCCGTTACGGTCAACCAGATTTCTACCTATACCGACCCCACGAAGGTCAACTACGTAGCGCTGACTCCGGCTTTCAACGACGGCGGCACCCAGCGGCACGGCATGGCTTTCTTCGGCCAATACAATACCGGCAACATCCGGAGAATCTGGGTCACGAAGCTCAACTCCAGTCCGGCGAATCCGGCACTCCGCGCCGACTACTTCACGGCTACGTCCTACTACTTGACCGGTGTCACCAACCAGTTCGACGGGGTCATCGGCATCCCCTCGTTCCCGATCGTCGCGGACCAGGGAGCCAACCTTTCGATGCTCAAGATCGTGAACTCCGTCATCTCGGGCACAAACTACTTTTACGTCGGCTGGCTCAACGAGACCACCCACAAGGTCGCCTTCGCCCGAGTCGAAGCCAGCCCCGTCGCCAACCCTGTCGTTCGCTTGACGAAGGCTGGCGACGAGCTGCTGTCCTTCGATGGCAACAGCTCTTCCTTTACCGGACGCCCCGGCTACGCGATTGCGGGAGGGCAGGACGTAAGCGGCAACCCGATCATGGGCGCGCTGTATTCGCAGGAAGACGGGCTGACGACAACCTGTAGTTTCCAAGCTTACCGCCTCGTGGGGACGACGCTCGAGAAATATGGCGCAGTGCATACGCTGGGAACTCCTGCTGACTGCCTCTTTCCTCAGCTCTTCTACAACGAAGCTAGCGACAAGTTCATGGCGGCTTACGTCGACGCCGCGGGAGGCAACACGAAGTACGCGGAGTTCGCTTACGACGGTACGGGTGATGCCTTCGTTCCGGCCAGCCCCACTGAGGTCGT
>JAYVBB010000362.1:0-2229 GCA_043750715.1 Pseudomonadota bacterium
AGTGGCCGGCTGGCTGCCCCGGACCAAGGTCGAAGCGGCTCCCGAGCCCCTCACGCCGCGCAAAACTCTCGTGAAAAGCCGCCCGCAATCGCTGGAGCAGAGGTACGAACTCCTGGATCACGAAGACCTCGCCGACGAGATCTTCCAGCGCTTGAAGGCCAAAGTCTTCGACACCATCCCGAAGGCTGGCTACCTCCGGGAGGCCGGGAAGCTCTCCCCCGGACGGCCGTACTTCTACGTCAAGCCGCTCGGGGCCAAAGGCTATCTCTTCGAGCGCTCGGGCAAGGGCTGGGTCGTGACGCCCGCCGAAAAGATCGTCGGCCGGGACCTCTTCCTCCGCGATCAGGATCCGCTCGACGTCGTGACGCTCTTTCTAGCGAAGGACCGCGTCGCGTTCCCCCGCGTCAAATCCGCGCGCGGGGGCGATTCCCTCCTGGCCTTCTCCGTCTACGAGCAACGCTTGCTCAACCAGATCGGAGTCGGGGTCTGATGAGAGCCTGGCTGATCGTTCTCGCCTTTCTCTGTTGCCCCGCGGTGGCCGAAGCCGGGTGGTACATAGCGCCGTCGCTCAAGTGGGGAACCTTCGCGGCGAGGCCCGAGGGGGCGGAGCCGACGCCGAACTATTACGGTTACGGGGGGGCGTTCGCCCTAGGCTACTCCGCGAAGCAGGTGTTCGATTTGGGAGCATATGGCCAATATCTCCCGGGAACGCGCAAAGAGGCCAACCCGTCGCAGATCGATGCGACGCTGAACTCCTACGGCGGCGAACTGGCGTTTCGCATCGCCGAGTCCGTCTACCTGGGGTTTCACGGCGGCATGTCGTCATACCACTTGCTGAGAGCGGATCCGGAGCGGACCGACGAGCTCAAAGGTAAGTGGAGCGGGCCTTCCGGCGGCATGGCAATCGGCGCCGTTTCGAAGACGGGCAAGAACAGCTTTTTTCAAACGTCGGTCGAGTTCATGCAACATGTGGTTGCAAATTCCGACGACTCTTCGCTCGGGAAAAGGCGCTTTGATTCCTTCGCCTTGAGCGTACAATATATGTTCAACAGTGAAAAAAGTTATCTGGTCGAAAATTCGATTTTAGGGAACTTCCTGGACTCGATGGCCTTTTTCTAAACGAGGAAGCGGCGATGGAATTCAACATTGTAGAGAAGCTGCTCGGCTTGACGCTGATCGGCACCGCTTGGGTGCTGTGGCTGCTCATCATCCTCAGCGTCGTGTCGCTAAGCATCATGATCGAGCGCACCTTCTTCTTCATCCGCATGCGCCTCAACTTCTCGGAATTCACCGACAAGCTGGTAAAGGCGATGATCGACGACAAATCCGATGATGCCGTCAATCTGTGTAAGCAGCATCTCTCGCTCGAGACGCAGGTCGCCCTCCGCGGCTTCGAAAACAGAAAGCGCGGCGTCAAGGCGATGAAGGAAAGCATGGAAGGCTTTCTCGTCGGCGAGCGCCAGGTCCTGGACCGCGGCCTCGTGATCCTCGGAACGCTGGGAAACAACGCCCCGTTCATCGGCCTCTTCGGCACGGTCGTCGGTATCATCATGGCGTTCAAGGACCTCTCCAACAACCCCGCCGGCGGCCCCGCGGTCGTCATGTCGGGCATCTCGGAAGCGCTCGTGTCGACCGCCGTCGGCCTGATGGTCGCCATCCCGGCCGTCATCGCGTTCAACGCGTTCAACCGCCTCGTGAAACGCCACTACGCAAACGCCGAAGCCGTGATGAAACTCGTTTTGACTCACCATTCGGAGTAGGGACATGGCGGGCACCTCGAACGACGACGACGAAATCACAGGCATCAACGTCACCCCTTTGGTCGACGTCATGCTCGTGCTTCTGATCATTTTCATGGTTACGGCGACCTACATCGTGAACCAGTCGATCAACGTCAACCTGCCGAAGGCGGACACCTCCGACCCCTCCGACCAGAAGCCCAAAAACCTGGCCTTCGTGCTCGACGCCAAGAGCCAGCTCTACCTCAACGGCACCCCGATCACTTTTGAACAAGTGGCCGAAAAGATTGCGGAAGAGAAGGCGAAGGGCGGGACCGGTACGCTCAACGCGCTGATCGCCGCGGACAAGGAAACGCCTCACGGCGCGGTGGTGAAACTCATTGATACCGTAAGGAAACACGGTATAACCGACTTCGCTATCAACGTTGAGGCCGGGGCCGGAGAGCCTTGATTTGAGCTCCATGGACGCAAAACCGCTCGATCGCGACAC
>JAYVBB010000363.1:0-7678 GCA_043750715.1 Pseudomonadota bacterium
GTCGACGATCACGAATGCCAGTGCCGTTCCCCTGTCCTGCTGCGCCAAGGCGTCCTCGACGTAGGCGCGCATTTCGGCTTCGGTGGTCACGCGGGTCGGGATCCATTTCCATAGATCCTCGTCGAGGCCGAACGCCGCCAAGGCAGGGACGTCCTCCATGGACAGCGGTCGGAGCAGGACCCGCTCGCCGTTCAGGGTGACGGGCTCGACGACGAGCGGAGAAGGAATCGCCATTTTTTGGACTCTTATCAGAATGCCAAACGCCCGCACGGGGGTATTTTCTCGCCGTGGCCACGCCATGTTATGATTAAGCTCGATCTCCCATGCAACCAGTAGGAAATTTCCGATGAGTTTTCGTAGGCTTGCGCCAGGACACTGGCTGGCTGCGCTGCTCGTGTCCGGCGGGCTCGTGCTCGGCGCCGGAATGCTTCGGGGCGAGAGCTCCGTCGACGGTTACTTCGAGATGAAGGACAGCCGTGAAGTTCTCGCGGACACCGTCGAGCGCCTCCGCAAGGAAAACGCCGCGCTGTCGGAAGAGATCATGCGGATCAAGGAATCCCCGAGCTACGCGCGCAAGGTTCTGCGCGACAAATATCACGTCACCGATCCGGACGAGGACATCGTCTTTTTCGCGGAATAAGGAGTCTTTTCATGTTGCGTATCCTGTCCCAAAAGCTGCCGTTGGTCGTGGCCCTGGCGATGTCACTGTCTGCCTGCGGTACGTCCTCCAACTTCAACCAGATCTTCGGCAAAGACGAGGAGTCGGCCGACGCGATGCTCGAAATCGCCAAAGCGGCCTATGACCGCGGCGACTTCGCCAAGTCGGAAGAGCTGGCTACCAAGCTGCTCGACCGCAATCCCGACAACGAAAGCGCGGCCCTCGTTCTCGGGTACACCTATCTCTCGATGGGCGGCATCGACCCGTACCGGTTGGCGCGCGAGCTGATCAAGCTCGACACCAAGGACAAGACGGCGACCACGGGCACGGTCCCGACGACCGGCCAGAGTCTTCTGCAAGACGACGCGAACAAATCGAGTGACGCTTCGTCGACGCTGACGCAGCTGGGCGCGCTCATCAATTTGGAAGAAACCGACTTCGAAGCCCTGGCCTCGACGACTTTCGCAGCAGGTGACGCCGACAACGAAATCGACGGCGACAACAATGGCGTCGAGCCGTCGCTCTTCGTGGCGGGGACCAACAAGCTCTTCATTCCGGCGCGCGTCAACGACGAGTTGCGCGCGAAAGTCGAAGTCCTCACCTATATGAACAAAGCCGTCAAGACCGTCTGCCGGTTCGTCGACGACGCGGTGAAGACCGAAGATATCAGGCACCAGGATCCCAGCTGCGCCGCGACCACGGCATCGCGCTCCAGCCCGGCGAAATCCCACTTCCTCTGGGCGTTTTCGCACCTGACGGAATCGCTGGTGTATCAATCCGTTCTGCTTTATTCCGGAGCGAAGAACGGCACGTCGAACTTCCAGGTGGCCTCGGGCACCCTCGACCAAACGCAATTCTCGGGTGAAAACGCACTGGGTGACTTCGTATCCAAAGTCACCGAGCTGAAAAACGCGACCGACGCGGTTTTCGACACGACCAACAGCGACTCGATGCTCCGCGCCACGCTCAATGACCTGACCGCCGTGACGCTTGCCTTCGACCAGATCACCGGACTGCCGGAAGGCATCAAGAACCGCATCGTCAACGCGTTCAAGAAGATCAACGAGGTCGGTGATACGTTGGGTGGCGGCTCGGCCAACAACGCCGGCGCACTCAAAGGCCAGATGACCGAAAAATTCGCCAAGACGGTCGGCGGCAAGGTCGACAAAGTCGTGAGCGAGCAGTACGAAAAGGTCGGGGAAAAGTTCGGCACGAAGATCACGTCGCCCGAAGATCTCGAGAAGGACGAGAAGATCCCGGCTGAAGCCAAGGCTGGCATCCAGGAGAACATCACGAAGGCCTGCTCCTCTTACGACACGTTGTCGAACGGACTGCCGCCCGAGAAGGTCGCGGCGAACAAGCCGGCGAACTGCCCCGCGGCCAAGTAAGGCCCGCTTCCGACGCGAAAAGAAAAAGGCCCTCGCGAGAGGGCCTTTGCTTTTCGGTTTCGATCTAAGGCTTAAGCTTCGTCTTCGTCGACGACGCCACGGCCCGACTTCTTCATGCGCTCGAGCTTCTCTTTGTACTTCACGCTGTGGCGGCACCACGGGCGGAGTTCGAGGCGGCGTTTCGGGATCTGCTCGCCGGTGCCTTCGCAGTAGCCGTAGTCGCCGTTGTCGAGCTTGGCGATGGCGTGTTCGATCTCGGATAGGAGCTTGCGGTCACGATCGAGCAGGCGGAAGGTGAGGTTCTGATCGACCATGGCGGAAGCCTGGTCCACTTCGTCCATCATCTCGTTCTTGTCGATCTGGATGTTGCCCTCTTCCATGGCTTTGCGGGCCTTGGCGAGGATCTTGTTGCGCTCGGAGACCAGCAGGTCGCGGAAGACGTCGAGCTCGTCGTTGGTGAAGAGGTGCTGATCGGGGACGCGGACTTTGAATTCGGGCTGCGGCGTCTCGATGATCTTGGGTTCGACCTTGATCGGAGCCGGGGCCTTCGCTGCGACGGCGCCAGGACGCGCTTGCTCGCCCTTCTTGCCGACGGCGACTTTTTCCTGCAGCTCTTTCTTCGCTCCCGCTTTGCCCATGGGGGTGAACGGAGCTTTCTTTTCGTCTTTTTTCGCGACCGGGGCAGGCGCCACCGGTTTTTTCGCCGGAGCCGGTGCTACGGCCTTCAACGGTTTTTTCTCGGGCGCTTTCGCCTTCACTATCGGCTTGCCGACGGGCTTGACGGGCTTTTTCGCGGGAGCCGGCTTTTTTACTTTGCTTGCGGCGATCGCCTTCTTCGGAGCTTTTTTATTCTTTTTCATGGCGGCCTTTTTAGCAGCGGCTTGCTTCCGCATCTTGCTCAAGCTCCTATTAATTCTCGCGATCTGGAGGAATAAGAGGCGAGTATATTGACAGGATTCCTAAAACACAAGGCATGCGTTGTACCCGTAAACCCCCGTATTGGCAAGGGTTACACAGAATCTTCAGGGAAAAGCGAAGCCTGTCCGCGGGCCTTCGGCGGAGCCTGCAATTCAGCAAGAATATTGAGTGCTTGGATAGGCGTCAGGCGGTTTACGTTGAGGCGCGACAACTTCTCGAACCACTCGTCGGCCCTGCTGGCTCCGGCGCGCCTCGGCGCCTCGCTCTTTGGCTGAGGCTGCGGGGACTGCTGATCGTGGTGCGCTTCCAGAAAGGCGGTGGCGCGCGCGAGCACGGCGTCGGGAATCCCAGCGAGGCGCGCGACCTCGATGCCGTAGGAGCTCGACGTCGCGCCTTCCTTCAAACGATGCGTGAAAACGATCCGACCGTCTCGCTCGATCACTTCCGTCTGCATTGGCATGACGTTGGTCAGGCTTTCCGCGAGCGGGACGAGCTCGTGATAATGCGTCGCGAACAGAGCGTAGCAGCGGACTCGCTGCGCGAGGTCGGTGAGGATCGCCGAAGCGAGTGCCAGCCCGTCGCTGGTGGAGGTGCCGCGGCCCACTTCGTCGAGGATGACCAGGCTCTTCTGCGTGGCATGGCGCAGGATGTTCGCCGCTTCCGACATCTCGACCATGAAAGTCGACTGGCCGCGGGAAAGGTCGTCGGCCGCGCCGACGCGCGTGAACACGCGGTCGAAGACGGGGAGACGGGCGCTCTGCGCCGGGACGAAGCTGCCGATCTGGCAAAGAATGGCGGCGAGTGCCGTCTGCCGCATCACCGTCGACTTGCCGGCCATGTTGGGGCCGGTGATCAGGAGCAGCTTCTTCGACGGGATGAGCGTCAGGTCGTTCGGGGCGAAGGCGGCGCGGCCGACGTAGCGCTCGACGACGGGGTGGCGCGAGCCTTTGAGCTCCAGGCGGTCGTCGTCGGCCAGGCGCGGCTCGCAGTAATCGTAACGCAGCGCCTGCCACGCGAAGGATTGCAGAAGGTCGAAGGTCGCCAGCGCGTAAGCCACCGAGCGGAGGTCCATGCGGAACTTGCCGAGTTCGGCCAGGAGATCCCGGTAGAGTTCGGCTTCGCGGGCGACGGCGCGGTCCGTCGCCGAGCCGAGTGTTTCGTTCAGCTCGTTCAGCTCGACGGTAGTGAAGCGTTCGCAGTTCACCATCGTCTGGCGGCGGATGAAGTCCTTCGGCACTTTGCCGGCGTTGGCGCGCGTGACTTCGATCAGGAGGCCGTAGGACTTGTGGGATTTGATCTTGAGGCTGGCGATGCCTGTCTCGCCTTTGAGTTTTTCCTGGTAGGCCTCGACCTGGGCTTCGCCATTCGTCGCCGCGGCCGAGAGCGCGTCGAGCTCTTTGTCGAAGCCGGGTTTGAAGACGCCCGTGCCGGTGCCGAGCGCGCGCGGCTCGGCGGCCAGTGCCGCGCTCAGGACCTTGAGTGGATTACGGTGGAACTTCAGACCGGTGGCCATCGCGCGGAAGAGATCCTGGGGGAGTCTTTCGCCTCGGTCGCCGATCAATTGATCGAGAAGCCATTTGGCTTTATCTAGGCCCTGCACGACTTTGACGAGCTCGACGGGGCCGGCCGAGCCCGCGAAGATGCGCGTCGAAAGGCGCTCGAGGTCGGGCAGATGCCGGAGCTCCTGGCGCACTTCCTGGAGGCGCGTCTCGCCGAGCTGCATCAGGATGCGCACGGCTTGATGGCGGCCGCGGATCTGCGCCGGGTCGAGCAAAGGATGAGCCAGGAAATAGCGGAGCAGGCGGGCGCCCATCGGCGACAGCGTCTGATTGATTTCCTTGAAGAGGCTGCCTTCCGCTTCCCGGCGGCGGGCCGTCTCGAAGATCTCGAGGTCGCGCAACGCGGACTCGTCGAGCATCATCGTGTTCGCTTCGAAGAGCGGACGGACGCTCAGGAACTGGCCGAGGCTCGCCTGGAGCGAACGGAAATGGACGAGCAGGGCGGCGACCAGCGGCTCGCCGCCGGCACAGGCTCCGCAGGGCTGGGACGACAGGTCCTGCTTGCCGAAAATCTGAGTCAGCAGCGATTTCTGTTCGCCGCCGTCCCGCAGCGGCGCTTCGGGGAGCGCTTCGATCAGGAGCTTGTGGTCGACGCGGTAGGACGAGAGCTGGGTGGTCAGGTCTTCGTGGAAGAACTTCCGGGCGATCACTTCCTTTGGGCGGAACCGTTCGACCAGCGGCCGCACGTGCGCCAGGCTCTCGACGTTGCCGAGGCGCAGCTCACCGGTCGACAGGTCGGCAAGCGCCACGGTCCATTGGCCGGCTCCGGGCTCTTCGTGGACGGCGAGCACGTAGTTCGGTGCGTCGCGGTCCAGACCATCGGGGTCGTCGACGGCGCCCGGCGTCAGCACCCGGATGATGTCGCGTTTGACCAGGCCCTTGGCTTCCGCGGGATCTTCGATCTGGTCGGCGAGGGCGACCTTGTAGCCGCGCTTGAGGAGTCTGAGCCAGTAGTTCCGCGCGCTGTGATGGGGAACACCGCAAAAAGGGATGCGTTGCTGGTCGCCGCGTTCGCGGCTGGTCAGTACGAGCTCGAGGACTGGAGCCACTTCCTCGGCGTCGGTGCCGAAGATTTCGTAGAAGTCGCCCATGCGGAAGAACAGGATCGCGTCCCCGACGCGGCTCTTCAGCTCGTAGTACTGCCGCATCATCGGCGTCAAGGATTCGAGGGCGGCGGCGGACTGCTGCGTCATGAGGATTCCTGATTGTGGGCCAGACTGGTGGAAAACCGTTCTATCAAAGGCCCGCACGAGGCTCCAGAGGGTAATCGATCAAGGTGAAATGACTGTGGAAGTCTCCCGGGCCGAGGCCAAGGTAAGAGCCCGGACGGCGGTCGCCCGGGGCAGCGCCGCCCGGGTCCAGGCCAGCGTCTGGCCGGTCGTGACGACGTCGTCGAAGAGGCCGACGCGGGGACCGTCGGTGTCCTGGCCTTCGGCGTCGTCGTCGACCAGCAGTTTTCTTTCCCCCCGCGGATCGAGGGCGCGCTTGCGAAGGCGCCAATGCAGCTCCCACGGCGCCGGGCGAATGACGCGTCCATAGTGACGCGCGATCGCGTCCGCCAGGAGGGCGGCAAGATCGAGGCGTCCCCGTGCCCGACCCCACAGACTCGAAGGTGAAGGCATGACGACGTCGCATGTCGCGACCCAGCTCTCGACCAAGGGATGCGAAACGACGATCTCGGTCAGGAGAGACACCGCGCGGTGGTCTCCCTGCACCTTGGCCCGGAGGATCAGGCGGCGCATCACGCCCCGGTATTTGAAGCAGGAAAGAATCCGGTCCTGGCAGGGGAGCGCCAGGTCGCGGAGCTCGTCCCGACAGGGAAAACATAGCAGATGCTGGTCATCGTGGCGTGTGAAGCAGCTGGCGCAATAATGAGGAAACATGCATTGTCAGTACCCAATCGGACTGCCTTATGACAGGGACATGGCCATGTCTTTCTCCTTCGACAAATGGATCTCGACCAAGCCGCTGATCGGCATGCTGCACCTCCTGCCGCTGCCCGGTTCGCCGCGCGCCGTGGCGCTGGCGGCGGTCCGGGACCGCCTTTTGGAAGATGCCGAGGCCTTGGTCGCGGGCGGCTGTCACGGGCTCATGATGGAAAACTTCGGCGACGCGCCGTTCTTCCCCGGCTCCGTTCCGGCTCACGTCGTTGCGGCGATGACTGCACTGGCGGCCGAAGTGAAACGAGAGCACGACGTGCCCCTGGGGATCAACGTGCTGCGTAACGACGGCGTTTCGGCGCTCGGCATTGCGGCCGCCGTCGGCGCCGAGTTCCTCCGCGTCAACGTCTTGACCGGTGCCCGGGTCACCGATCAGGGCGTGATCCAAGGCATCGCGCACGAGCTCCTGAGAGAACGCGCCCGGCTCGGCGCCGAATCGGTGAAAATTTTGGCCGACGTCGACGTCAAACATTCCGCCGCACTTGCTCCGCGCCCGCTCGCCGACGAGATCGCCGACACCTTCGGGCGTGGCATGGCAGACGCAGTCATCGTCTCGGGAAGCGGCACGGGTTCCGGCGTCGATCCGGCAAAGCTGGCGGCGGCCAAAGGCGCGGCAGGAAAGCGTCCGGTTCTGCTCGGCAGCGGCGTGACGACGGAAAGCCTGTCCGTGCTCTGGTCCAAAGCCGACGGCTTCATCGTCGGCACGTCCCTCAAGAAGAACGGCATCTCGACCGGACCCGTCGACCGGGCGCGGGTCAAAGCGATGGTTCAGGCGCACAAGAAGCTCATTTAGTCGGCTTGATGACCTGGTCCATCAGCGTCTTGGCGGCGCCGTCGAGCACGATTTCCATCGCCTTGCCGTAGGCCTTGGCGTGACCCTGGCCGACCGACGACGTCGCGAACTTCGACAGGTCGTCGACCTCTTCGTTCTTCATTTCCTTGAGGAGATAGAAGTCGAAGATCGTCAGCTGCTCGCGGGCCTTTCCAATGAAGCCCGGGCGTTTGTCGACGACTTTTTCCTTGAGGTACGGCGTCTTGTCGCGCGACGCGGCGGGTTGGTAGCCGTTCATGCCCATCCGCACGCCGAAATCGCATTGGGTTTGCATCAGAGCTTCGAGCTGGTCCTGCTGCCAGTTGGTGATGAACGTGTTGATCGCGTTCTGGCGGTTGGGCTTGAGCAGGATCGGCGACTGCTTCTTGTGGTACGACTCGCGC
>JAYVBB010000364.1:0-2864 GCA_043750715.1 Pseudomonadota bacterium
CCGTTCAGTAGCCGCTCGGCATCGCCCATGCTAAAGCTGCGCAATCAACGCAGGGATGTTCGCCCACTGCTAAAAATCTATGGTCGTGCGGATTCCAGCAACGTCCGCAAAGTGACGTGGATTGCCGATGAAATCGGCATTCCTTACGAACGTGAAGACTGGGGTCGTGGGTACCGCTCGACCGAAGAACCCGAGTTCAAGCGTGTGAGCGAATTTGCGCCCGGCGTCCACGGCTCGGGCTTGTAGCCGAGGAGGCGGAGCTCCCACGGGAGTTTCTTGGCGAGCGCGGCGTTGACTCCGGCGCAGTAAGCGTCGATCAGATGCCGCTCGCCGGAGTCGAGCTTCCTCACCTCTTCGCCCAAGCCGCGCGAGAACGCCATTTTGCGGAAGAACTGGTCAACCCCGAGCATGCGCTCGTCGGCAGCCAGGCACTCGGAGGCGCGGCCCTGGCCGAGAATCCGCAGCATCAGCATTTGCAGGGCGCGGTCGGTGCCGTGGCAGAAGCCGAGACCCTGGTAGAGCTCCGCCGGGGTCTTCGCGACGACCCGGAAGATGCCCGTGCTCTGGCGGGTGATGCGCGCGTCCATCCCGGTCCTTCTCAGAAAGTTTTGGTGACGCCGATCTGAAAAATCAGCTCGGTGACCGTCTCGGGCTCTGCCGTCTGGAACTGCGCAAGGATCTTCGGGTCGACCCCGTCGAACGTCCGCGTCGTCGTCTTGTAGGAGGCGATCCCGAACAACCAGTCGATCGGCGTCAGCTTGAAGCTCGCGAAGACGGTCTGCTCCGAACCGCTGGCACTGACCGGGATCTGGGCTACGGGATCGGTCGAGCCTTCGGCTGGCGGCGGCGCCGTCGGGTCGGCGAACGTCCGGCGGTACCCGGTGAGCTGGTTCATGGTGGCGGTGACGGTGATGTTGCCGCCGAAGCTCAGCGTCTTGGTGCCGCTGACGTCGACCTTCAGGCTCGACACCTCGCCGATCGGCGTGAAGCCCTCGATCTTCTGGTCGGCCTTCGTCTGCTGCGTGACCGTGCTGGTCAACGAAAACGTCTCCCACGTCTTCGTCATGTCGGCCGAAACGATGAAAATCGAAGGCGGATACGAAATCCCCGCGCTGGAGCCCGAGACGACGGTCTTCGAGGACTGGTTGGTCACCGTCACTCCGCCCGACACGCTGTCCCAGTTCTTGTTCACGTCGGCGACGATCTTGTCCTTGTCGGTCTTGACGTTCTGGTCGACGCCTTTCAGCTCGCCGTCGTCGACGATCTTCTCGTCGGACACCACGGTGTGTGACAGGGTCAACTTGAGGTTCAACGAGTCGTCGCCGATCGTCGCGTTGCCGACCGGTCCGAGCTCGGAGTTCTTGGCCTCGCGCGAGTTGACGCTCGTCTTGATCGTCTTGATGTCGGCGAGGTACGCGACCGAGACGTCGGACGACCCGCTGATCGGGTAGTCGCCGGTGGGCTGCAGCTTGACGCCCGTGATCGTCGTGGTGACGCCCGGAATCGGCGTCTGCTCTTCGATGATCGTGCTCGGATCATCCGAGTACGCTTTGTAGGCGACGATGTCGCCCTTCGTCGTCTCGCGGGACTGGCTGAGGTCGACCGGCAGGGACACGAAGGGCTGCCCTCCGGAGGCCCGCGGCTCGCCCGTGTATTTCATGACGAAGGCCGCCTTCAGCTCCTGCTTGTCCGACTGCGTTTGCGACTGCTTGAAGCCGAAAAAGTCCTGGGTCGTCGTCTTCTGCGTGATGGTGAGACTCGGCGTCACGGCCGTCGTCGTGCCGGTGGGCGGCGGCGGCGGCTTCTCCGGCTTCTTGGGTGGCGCGGCCGGGGCGGCTTCCGTTCCCGGCGCGGGTGCGCCGGGGGGCGGCGCGCTGGCATAAGGGTCGTAGGCGAGCGGCATCGGCGGCGGCGTCGGCACGATCAGATACGGGTTGGCTTGGTAAGAGCCCCCTTGCCGTTCCCGGCGCGCCTGCTGGCGCGTCTCCGACAACCCCTGCCGCCGCGCGGCCTGGAGGCTCGCCGGCAGGTTTTTCGCCTTGCTCAGGTAGTACTGGGCCTTTTGAAACTGGCGCGAGCGGTAGTAACAGATACCCCGGTAAAAGCTCGCGACGTCGGCGTACTTGCTTCCCGACGGCACGCGGCCGAACCCCTGCAGCGCCTTCCCGCAGTTCTTCGCCTGGAACATGATCAAGCCGTACTCATAGCCCAGGTCCGGCGTCACCAGATCTGGACTGATCCGCTTGAAGTGTTTGTAGGCTTTACCGTTCTCACCGGCGCGCGCCAGGATGTGGCCGAGCAGCAGGTGGCTCGGCTCATGATCCGGATACTTCCGGATGATGCCGAGCAGGCTCTTGTAAGCTGACTTCGTCTTGCCTTCCTTCAGCGCCTTTTGCGCCTTGGAGAACATGGACGTGACCGTCTCGGCATGAGCTGGCGCAGTCGCCAGCACGATGCCGATCAGCAACGCGCGCAAGCCTTTAAGAAGTCTGGGAATCACCAGGACATTTTAACAGAGTCCGGCGCAGGACGTCAGTGCGAGAGCTTGACGTCCGGAAATTCCAGGAGGGTCCGGTCGACGGCTTTGTCGGTCGGGCTGGAGACCTTGGTGAGAGTCTTCATCAGCTTCAGCTCGGGGCGGTAGTCGAAGCGGGTAAAGTGGTCGGTCTTGCTGAGCTTGACCGAGTAGACTCCGAGCTGCGCCGAGAGATCCTGGGGCAGGGTGGACTTGGAAGTGGCCGCGAGCCGGAGCAGGTTCCAACCGAAGCGCTCGTCGTTGTACGTCGCCCAGGCGTCCTGCTCAATGGACTGACTGTCCCTGCACTTGTTGAGCGCCGTCAGGTCTTTGGCCGATTCGAAGCAGG
>JAYVBB010000365.1:0-2110 GCA_043750715.1 Pseudomonadota bacterium
CAGGACTTCAACGACAAGACGTTCATTCTCCGGCGTGCGCAGACGGGGTTCCAGGAAGCCAAGCAGCCCGAGCTCGCGGTCGAGGCGGCGCTGATGGAGCTCGAATGGGTCGTGCAGAACGGCCGCCGGACGGAAGCGCTCTGGGTCCGGAACAAACTGGCGCTGAACTTCCCCGAGCGACTCGACATGATCGCCCTCGCCGACCTCTCCATGGTCCTGCTCGATCTCCAGCCGCTCGCCTACCCGACCTACGAAGACGACTTGTCCGGGGATCAGGAAGCCGCTCTGAAAGCCTTGCAAGCACGGGTCGACAAGATCCAGCAGGCATTTCCCGCCAAGGATGCTCAGGCGAAACGGGTACTCGGCCGGGCGCTTCTCGCCAAGGCGAAGGTCCTCGCGGCGCAGCGCAAATTCTTCGACGCCAACGACCTGCTCACGCAGATTCAAAAAGACTACGCGGGGGACCGGGCGCTCGAGGCCGAGGTCGCCTACTATGCCGCCGTGATCACCCCGGCAACCGCCGGAGTCGATGCCGGCGTCCGGTCGCTCCGAAACGTCGCGGCGAAGTATCCGGAGATCCGGAACATCGTCATGCTGGCTTCCCGCGAAGCCGTTCGCCTGCTCGAGCAGGGGGACGACAAGGTCGAGGCCCTGGTGGCGTTACGGACCGATTCCAAAGGCACGCCGATCATGCCGGCGCTGGCCCACATGCGCATCGCCGACTTCTACTCGGAAGAGGGCAAGACGGCGGTCGCGGCCAACGAAATGCGCCAGATCGTAGACCTCTATCCGGAGTCGCCGGAAATTACGCTCGACGCCGCCGAGCGCTTGTCGCTGCTGGAAGAGAAAGCCAACCGTTACGAAGCCGCCGAGACGATGCTGCTGAAGCTCAACGAGCGGGTGAAAGACGCCAAGCCCGAGCACAAGGGTGCGGCCAAACGCCTGCTGATCGAATTTTACCTCCGCCTCGGCGAAAACCTCCTAAAGCTCAAAGAGCCGGCGATGGCCGCCAAGGAATACGAGAAGGTCATCGTGCTCGACCCGCTGAACGTCGCCGCCCATCGGGGCCGGATCGACGCGGCGTACAAACGGAAGAACCTCGAGGAGCTCCGTGACAAATACGAAGCAGACGCCGACGAGCACCCGGACAGCGCCGAGCGCCAGTACTTCTACGGTTATGCCCTGACTTACGAGATCGACGACGCGACGTCGATCACGAGCCAGCTCGGCGCAATCGAGGACTGCATCGAAATCCTCGAAAATGCCCGGCAGCTCAATGGCCAGATCATGCACATTCACCAGACTCTCGGCTGGCTCTACCTGCAGAAGAACTTCTGGTCGAAGAAGTATTACCGGTCGGGTGCGATCCTGGCCAAGATCAAGAACAAGACCGGCATGCTTGCGGACTTCTTCGGCGGAGGCGACCCCGACTGGCGCGAGCTCGCGATCGATTCGTTCCAGAACGCCTACTTCCTGACCCGGCCCGACACGATCGAGCGGGTGGGACTCGCTCAAAACCTGGGTCAGAGCTTCTACGCGCTGAAAAACTATCAAAGAAGCCTCGCCTACTACATGCAGCGGGTGAAGGTCCTGTCGGTGATCCCGATGCGGGATCCTCGCGCCGAGGCGATTCTCCTCGACCGGACGGGCCGTTCCGCCTTCCAGGTCGACGAGCTGGAGCTGGCGGAAAGTTTGCAACGCAATGCCCTGACCGCGTGGGAAAACGTCGCGTACGACTCCCGGATCGCCTACTCGATCGACGCGCTGGCGCTGACGCTTCGCGAGCGCGGCAACTACAAGGAGGCGATCACCCAATATGAGCGCCTCGAGCGTCTGCATCGCCGCTTGCAGATGCAGGAGAATCTGGTCGGCACCCTGACGAATCTTGCTTACTGCTACTTTCAGCTCGGCGAGCTGGACAAGGCCCTGGCATTCTTCGACGTTGCGGACAAGGAGCTGGATCTAGCCCGGAAGCAGCAGGAAGAAAGCGGCTACGAGCGACCGGTATCCGAAGCGCGGAAGCTCGACGTCGGCGGCGGCGGAGCCTCGTCGGCACCGCTGGGTTTCGACCTCTTCGGCCGCCGCATTCTGATCCTGGCCTTCAAGGCGA
>JAYVBB010000366.1:0-11876 GCA_043750715.1 Pseudomonadota bacterium
GCATGCGTAACTGGCCCTTTTTGACGCTCCCCGCGATGTCCCTGGCTTTCGCCGGCGTGACTCAGGCGAAGACCGTAAAAGGCCCGGGCGTGGCGATCGAAGACGCGAAGAGCGCCGAGATCCAGCCGGCCGACGAGTCAAATCCCGACGCCCAGGTCGCGCGGCGGCGGACGGAAGCCAACCTCCTCGTGCCGATCCCCGCCGAGATTTTGGGCGGCATGCTGGTGCTCAAAGACGACTTCTTCAAAGAAGAGCGCGTCTACGACGGTAAAGACACCGGCGACGAGCCGGACGACGTCAAGAATCCGAACGTCGCGGCCCTCGGCGCCGTGTATCTGCCGCATCCCAAGGAAGGCGCCCCGCGCTTTTTCGTCTTGGCGGCCCGCTACGGCGAGTTGAGCGTCTTCCAGGACAAGTCCCGGCCGATGGCGGAATACGTCGTCGGCGCCGACATCGCCGATACCGACATGCCGTTCGCCCTGAAGTTCTCCCCGACCGACCAGGCCGAGTCGCGCGTCCTGGTTCGTTACCGGCAGTTTCCGGGCTTCCATCGCTGGCTTTTGCTCGTCGGCCACAAGATCGAGCAAAACAACGGCTTCAGCCTCGACGTGACGCTGCCTAGCCACATCATCGCCGCATTCGCCCTGGGCAGCGGCGTCTGGTCGGTCTACACGGGCATCCGCTGGACCGGTCACGAATACCCCTTCGACACCGGCTTCGCGCAAGGCTGGACCGAAGGCTTCGTGACGACGCGCCTGGTCGGCGTGCGCCGGCAGCTTATCGGACCGCTGCACCTCGCGCTGGAAGCCGGCATGCAGAAGGAAAGCCTTCGCTACGTCGACGTCAAAGGCGAGGAGCTCTCCGTCCACACGACGAAGTTCGCGCCGTGGATGCGGGTGGCGCTCGAGACATGGGTCAAGACGCCCTAAAGGTCGCGGGCGCGCACGGGACGTTCGGCCTTGGCCCGCGCGGTCTGGTCGCGCACTCCTTGCCACGGCCCGCGGCAGGCGACGTCGGCCTTGAACCTGATCCATTGCTTCGTCGACCCGGTGTCGAAGTCGGCGACGCGGTTGCAGTCGAGCGAGCCGGCGACGAAGAATTCGTCGAAGAATGCCAGCGACGAACCTTCCAGACGTCTGCCGGTGCGCACGGTGCGTTCGGCTTGGGCGAGGTTCATGCGACACTCGGATCGCTTGCTTCCGGCGACGAACGACCGCCAGGCGCCGTTCAGGGCCCCGAGGTCCGTTCCGAGGTACAGCGTGACCTTCTGGTCGGAGTCGCTCGGGTCGAAAGCGTAGATTCCCGTCTTCGGCAGGTCCTTACCACCGAAGACGATCTCGAGCTTTTGATTCAGGACTTCTTCCCCGTAAGTGTCGAGGAAGGTCATCGTGAAGCGGCCGGAGTCGTCGTCGATCCCGCAGCGGAACTGAATCATGGGTTTGAGCTGGACCTTGGCTCCGGCGTCGCCGAGGAAGAACCCCACGTCCTTGGTCGTTGCCCCGACGTTTGCCAGCGACAGCGCCTCGGACACGGGTCCGTTCGGCAGCACTTCGGCGTGCACGGCCGCGGCCTGCCAGTCGGCGATGCCGCCCGGCATTTTGAAGAACTGCAGGCCGACGCTGGACTCGCCGGGAGCGAGCGTCATGTATCGGAGCAGCACCTGGCTGTAGTCCAGGTCGACGACGCGGGTCAGCTGGCGATTCATCTTCAGGGTCGGCACGGGGATGGCATTGGCTCGCTTGAAGCAAGCGGACGCCAGGGCCGCCGCCTGGTCGTTGGTGAACGGCTTGCCGTCAAACGAGACGGGCACGCCGTTCGGACACAATACTCCGTCTTCGAATCCGATCTGGACGGGTCCGAGCTGCGCATGCGGGACGAGACGCAATACGTTGGCCGCGTTGGGGGACTTGCCCATCGACTGGGCTCCCACGTACGCCAGGGCGATGATGCCGACGACGATCGCGGTATTGCCGGCGATACCCGCGGCGTTCGCGCCGAGGTTCGACCAATGCACTTCATCCAGCTTGGTCGGAAGCTCTTCGTTGGGCACGGCGAGCCCGCGCTCCTGGCCGAGGCTCGCGCTGAGCAGGAGGGATTGCATGCTCACGGGAGCCAGTCCGGTGTTCGTCACCTTCACCAGCGCCGGAAGGTAGCCGGCGTCGAGCAGCTCGGCGATGAGGGACGCGTCGACGTTGGTAGGCACGTACCGCAAGTCGAGCTGATCGGCGGCTTTCGCGAAATTGCCCTGGGCGAGCTGCTTGAAGAATCCTTCGAGCGGGAGCAGCGCCGGGTGATAGATCGTGCTTTCGACGAGAAAGGCTCCCGTCCGCGTCGCGACGGTTTTCGCCTTCTGGCCTTCGGCCAGAGCTTTTTGGTCGTACTCGGCGCGGCGGCGGCCGCGGCTGTCCGTCGCGATGCACGCGGGAAGCGCCAGCTGCGCCACGAGGACCGTGATCAAGGACGCCCGCCAAGCTTTCATAGCACCGCCTTTGGATCCATCGCCTTCTGCAGCCCTTCACCAATGAAGTTCAGCAGCATGATCATCGTCACGATGACGAAGAAGACCGAAATGATGATCCACCAGCTGGCAAGGTGCGCCTTACCGACGTCGAGGAGCTGGCCGAGGCTCGGGGTCGGCGGCGGCACGCCGAGCGACAGGAAGTCGAGCGCCGTCAGACCCATGATCCCCGACGAGACGCGGAAGGGGAAGAACGTGATCACGGGCGTCAGCGTGTTGGGGAGGATGTGCTTCACGATGACCCGCATCCGGGTCGCGCCCATGGCGACCGCCGCCTGCACGAACTCGTAGTTCCTCGCCCGGAGGAACTCGGCGCGGACGTAGGCTTCCAGAGCCAGCCACCCGAATAGCGAGAGCAAGACGAAGATCAGCTTCACGGAAGCGTCGAAGAGCGAGCTCAGGATGATCAAAAGATACAGCTCGTTCTGCGACGACCAGATCTCGATGATGCGCTGGGTCACGAGATCGAAGAGACCACCGAGGTAGCCTTGGATCGCGCCGACGATGACGCCGAGGATCGAGCCGCTGACGGCGAGCGTCACGCCGAAGAGAATCGAAAGCCGAAAGCCGTAGACCAAGCGCGAAAAGACGTCGCGCCCCCGGTCGTCGGTGCCGAGCAGATGCTCACGGTCGGGCGGCGACGGCGCGGGCGTGCTGAGGGTGGTGTCGATGTAGATGTAGTCGAAGCGGATCGGGGGATAGATCGCCCAGTTGCCGTTCTGGGTGATCGCTTCGTTGACCGATTGGTCGAGGTAGTCAGCCTCGGTGTCGAAAATGCCGCCAAACGTCGTCTCGGGATACTCGTGGGCGAGGGGAACATAGAACTCGCCGTTGTAGCGGACGAGCAGCGGGCGGCTGTTGCAGAGGATCTCGGCGAACAGCGACACGAACATCGAGAGGCCGAGGACGATGGCGCTCCAGTAGGCGAGCCTTTCGCGGCGGAAGACCCGCCAGCGGCGGGCGGCCAGGGGACTTAAAAAGGGCTTCCTCGCCATCGTTTCAGCTCACCATGTCGTCGAAGTTGATGCGCGGGTCGACGACCACATACATGATGTCGCTCATCAGATTGCCGATCACGAAGAGGAGCGAGAAAAAGAACTGGCTCGCCATGACGACTGGGTAGTCACGGGCCATGACCGATTGGAACGAGAGGAGGCCCAGGCCATCGAGCGAGAACAGCGTCTCGATCAGGAGGCTGCCGCCGAAGAACATTGCGAGGAAGCTGCCGGCGAAACCTGTGACGAGCGGGATCATGGAGTTCCGAAAGATGTGCTTCCAGAGCACCCAGCGCTCGGTCACGCCCTTGGAGCGGGCGGTCAGGACGTATTGCTGCTTCATGTTCTCGATGACGGTGTTCTTGGTCAGGGCCGTCATGACGGCGAAGCTGCCGATGTTGAGGCAGATGAGGGGCAGGATCAGATGGTGGACGTAGTCCCACATCTGGCCCATGAACGACAACGACTCGAAATTGTCGGACGTCAGGCCGCGAATCGGGAAGACGTCCCAGAAGTTCCCTCCGCCGAACAGCATGATCAGCAGGACGCCGAGCACGAAGCTCGGGATGCTGTAACCGATCAATACGACGAAGCTCGAGGCGAAGTCGAAGCCGGTGCCGTTCCGCACCGCTTTCGCGATGCCCAGCGGTATGCACAGGAGATAGGTCAGGAAAAAGGACGCTACGCCGAGCGAGATCGACACCGGCATCTTCTCTTTCACGAGGTCGACGACCGGCTTGTGATGGAAGTACGAGTCGCCGAACTGGAACGTGAAGAGCCGGTAGGTCCATTTGACGAGCCGGGTCGGCCACGGCTCGTCGAAACCGTAGAGCTTTTGCAGATCTTTGATCTGTTCTTCGTCGAGGCCTTTGCGCATCGACCGGTCGAGCGAGCCTGAGGCGACTTCGCCGCCGCCACCCGCGCCGTGGCGCTGCTTCGCGATGTACTGCTCGACCGGACCGCCGGGGACGAGCTGGATCACCGCGAAGTTGATGAGAATCACCCCGAGCAGAGTCGGGAAGAACAGCAGGATGCGCTTCAGGATGTAAGTCTGCATGCCGCCAATTACAGCAGCGGAGCGTTCTCGCTCCGGGCTTCTTCGAGTTTCTTGACCTTGCCCGCATCATACCACATGTATTCCCACACTTGACGCGGCACGTAGAAGGCCGGCAGGGTCGCCGGGCGGCTGAACTTGTCCCAGTATGCGACGCGGTGCGCCGGGGCGTGCCAGTTATGGACTAACAGGTGCGTGTGATAGAGCGCCCGGTCGAGGCACCGCGTCATCAGCTCGAGCTCCTGGCGGTCCTTCGCGTAGATGACCTTGTCGATCAGCTGGTCGATCGCCTTGTTCTTCACCCCGGCGTAGTTGCGCGAATAGTTTTGGTCGGCAGCTGCCGATGACCAGAACTCGCGCTGTTCGTTACCCGGCGACTGCGACTCGCCGATCGTCTGGACGATCATGTCAAACTCGCGGTTCTCGATGCGCTTGATGTAGAGGCTTTGCTCTTTTTCCTCGATCGCGACGTTGACGCCGATCTTCTTCAGGTTCTGGATGTAGGGTTCGATGATCCGGCCCCAGCTCGGGCCATCGACCAGCGCCTTGAATTCGAGCTTGCCGCCGGGCCCCTGCGCGACGCCATCTTTTACAGCGTAGCCCGCTTCCTTGAGGAGGCCCATCGCTTCGCGGAGGCGGTCCTTGATGTCCTTGCCCTTGCCGAGCCAGCCCATTTCCTTGGTGAAGACATCGGCCGGCAGGTCCGCCTTGAGCGGATTCAACACGGCGAGCTCGGCCTCGTTCGGCAGTCCCGTCGCCTTGAGCGGCGAATTCTCGAAGAAGCTGTGGTTCTCGATGTATTGATCGTAGAAGAGGTTCTTGTTCGACCAGGCGAAGTCGAAGGCGAGCGCCAGCGCCATCCGGACCTTCGAGTCCTCGAAGATTTTTTGACGCAAGTTGAAGACGAAACCTTGGGTTCCGGCGTCGTTCTGGTTCGCCCAGAGCTCCTTCTTGATCCACTTCTTGTCGAACTTGTCGCCGACCAGATCGAGCGCCCACGACTTGGAGCTGTTGACGTCTTCCATGTCGAAGTCGCCCTTCTTGAAGCCTTCGACCATCGCCGTCGGGTCCTTGTAGTACTTCACGTAGACTTCGTCGAAGTTGTAGCGGCCCTTGTAGACCGGCACGTCCTTGCCCCAAAAGTCGGGGTTACGCTTCAGCACGACGTACTGCGGCGCCTTGAAGTCTTTGACCGTGTAAGGGCCAGAGCCGACCGACTTCTGCGAGAAGTCTTTGGAGAAGTCGCCTTTGCCGTAGACGTGTTTCGGCAGCACGGGCAGCTGCGTCGCGATGAGCGCGAGCTCGGGATTCACCTTGGAAAAGTTCATTTTCGCGGGGAGATTGTCGACCACGACCACTTCCTTGATGTCGGCCCAATAGAATTTGTAGAAGGGGCGGACTTTGTCGGATTTGAACAGGTTGAAGCTGAAGACGACGTCGTCGGCGGTGACGGGTTTGCCGTCGCTGAATTTGGCGGCCGGACGGAGTTTGATCGTCATCGACAGCTTGTCGGCGGCGAGCTCAAAGCTTTCCGCGAGACCCGGATAGGTCGTGAACGGCTCGTCGAGCGTTTGGTCGCCGAGCTCCTGGAAGACGAGGGTCTGCACCCAGATCGGCGCGTCGTCCTTGAGACCATAAGGATTCAGGGAATCGTAGGTGCCGGCTTCGCCGAGCACCAGCGTGCCGCCTTTCGGCGCCTCGGCGTTGGCGTAGTCGAGCACTTTGAAATCAGGTTTGTATTTGGGCTCGCCGTGCATCGCCAGCCCCAAGTTCGGGACGGAGGCGGCGTGGGCGGGAAGCGCCGCGATAAGCAGCGAAAGGAAGGCCGGTGCGACTCTTTGCATGGAGACATACTCCCGATATGACTTGGGCTTTCGGTAACTATGGCAAGTGGCGCGACGAAAGTAAATTGGAGACTCGGCGACCGATTGGCCTATAATGCCGCCATGACGCACCGCGCGCTGATGCTGTATCTATCCGGAATTAGGTCGTTTTTCCACAGACTGCGCCACGACTTGGGACGCGAGCTGACGGTTTTGATCGCGAGCGTCGTGCTGTTCGCGACGTTTTTCTACGTGTTCAACGATTTTCTGAACGTGCAGGTGCTCAGTCTTTCGGCGGCGATGAGAGAACGCGGCGCCGAGGTCGCGGCCTTCGTCGTACTATTGATCGCGGCGCTTTCCACGGCTCGCCTGCTGCGCAACGAATGGCGCGGCGAGAACACGCTGAAGCGCACCGCGACTTACCTAGGCGAGGATCAAGCGGTGGTCCGCACCTACCTCGGCGCGAGGCTCGCCACGACGCTCATCATCGGACATGGACTGGCCTGGTGGGTGACTTGGCGTTGGCTCGTCAAACCAACTCCCGTGCAGGCCGTCGTCGCCGAGCTCGTACTCCTGGGAACGACGCTGGCGCTGACGAGTCTGAGTCCCGGCAAGCGCCGGGACGACAACGTCACGGCGACCGACGGGCCGGCTCTCACCGGCATCAAAGCACTGGTCGCCTGGCGTTGGCGGCAGATGCTTTGGAGAAACCGCGCGACACGGTCGTGCTTCCTCGCCGCGCTGCCGTTTCTCGGCCTGATCGCGCTTTCCGCCTGGCGGGGCGCCCCCCTTTTCGTGTCGGTCGTCGCGGCGATGGTCGCGGGGATTCTGGCGGCCTCGAGCCTCGCCTTTCAGATGGCGGAAGACTTGCCGAACGCCTGGACGGAGCGCGGTTTCGGCGTCTCGCACGCCGACTTCGTGAAGGCTTATCTCCTGCTCGGGCTCCGGATTGCGGGCCTGCTCCTGGTCGCCGCGGCGGTCACGCAGCTCGCTTTGTCTTCCGACGTCAACGGCGCGCTCAAGGTCGGCGCGGTCGCGGCCATTCCCGCGATCGCCGCCCCTGGCTTGCTGCTGCAGATCGACGGCCGCCGGCCCGCCGTCAACATCCTGCTGATTCTCATCGCGGGACTGTTTCTCGGCACCGCCGTCTTCGCCCATTGGCTTGCGCTCGTGCTGATCCCGGTCCTTCACTATTGGGCATTGCAATCCCAAGCGGGGCGGTTCTATCGTGCCTGAGATGTCCCAAGCCGCGCCCCTTCTCGCCGCCACTGCCGTACGCAAGTCGTTCGCGGACGCAGAAGGCTTTCAGCTCGGCGCCCTGTCGTTCCAGGTCGACGCCGGGGAGACGATCGCTCTGCTGGGCAAAAACGGCGCCGGCAAGACGACGCTGTTCCAGATCCTGACCGGCAACCTCGACGCCTCGGACGGCGAGGTACGCATCGCGAACGACAAGTTGACGCCGGACCGCCCCGACGTCAAGCGCCGCCTCGGTTACCTCCCGCAAAACCCGGTGCTGCCCCGTTGGGTGACAGGCCGGGAGCTGCTCCGTTATGCCGCGGCTCTTTACGGGCTCGCCGACAAGGACCGGGTAGAAACGGCGCTGCGCTACTGGGACGCCGACTCCTACGCGAACAAGCCGATCGCGACGCTTTCCTACGGCATGCAAAAGCGTCTGGGCCTCGCCCTGGCCTGCTTTCACGACCCCGAAGTGCTGATCCTCGATGAGCCGTTCTCGGGGCTCGACCTCTACCACATCAAAGCGCTCGACGACGAAATCCTCCGCCGGGGCAAAGACAAACGCGCGACGGTCGTTTCGACCCACGTAGCGTCGTTCGCGGCGAGGCTCTGCTCCCGCGCGCTCATTCTCGACGCCGGCAAGATGAACGAGCTCGACGGTTACGTCGCCGCGCCGCTGCTCGGCCGGATCGAAAGCATCGAGGCCGCGTTCTTCGGCAAAGAGGCCCGTTCATGAACTACAAGACTTACGCCCTCCGCTTCGCCAAGCCGCTTTGGCCCTGGTATGCGTGCGGGTTCCTGCTACTCGCCGTGGTCAACCTGATCAACCTGCAGATCCCGCAGCTGGCGAAGCACATCATCAACGACATGACGTCGCACGCCGACCTTTCCGGCGCACCGGGCCTGGCGTTGAGCATCGCCGCGCTCGGCGCGCTGATGATCATCATCCGGTCGCTGTCCCGGATCGTCGTGTTCTGGCCTGGCAGGAAGATCGAGACGGAGACGAAGGACTACCTGTTCCAGCGCGTCCTGCGCCTGACCGAGCAGTTCTACCAGAAGCACGGCATGGGCGACCTCATCTCGCGGCTGTCAAACGACGTCGGCCAGCTGCGCGCCTTCTTCGCTTTCGGGATCCTGCAGATCCTCAACGTCATCTTTCTGACCGTGTTCACGATCTACAAGATGACGACCGTGCATCCAATGCTGACGCTCTACGCTCTGCTGCCGCTCGTCGTCATGTTCGTCATCACTCGCTACGCGATGCCGAAGATGCAGGAGTTCTCGCGCGCCAACCAGAAGGCCGTCGGCGCCCTGACGAATCACGTGACGGAATCGTTCGTGAACGTGCACGTGATCCAGGCGAACGCGGCCAAGGACGCCTTCACGGAGCGTGTAGAGAAGGACAACGAGCTCGTCTACAAGACGAACATCCAGATGGTCGTGCAGCGGACTCTGGTCTTCCCCTTGATGTCCATGCTCGCCGGCGGCTCGCAGCTGGTCGTCCTGCTCTATGGCGGCAGGGAAGTGATCGCGGGGCGGCTGACGGTCGGCGACATTCTGGCTTTCAACGTTTACATCGGCCTGATGATGTTTCCGCTCGGAGCCATGGGCATGATTCTCGCGCTCTATCAGCGCGGCAAGACTTCCCTCGAACGCATCGGCGAAATCGACGCCGCGCGCGTCGAAGGCCCGTCACCGAATGCCAGCAAGGCCCCGAAGCTCGCCGAGCCGCCCCTGCTCGAGATCCGCAACCTGACGTTCGCCTTCGACAGCAAAGAAAGCGGCCGCAAGGCGCTCGATCACGTCGACCTGCGCGTCGAAGCCGGCAAGCGCATCGGCCTTTTCGGGCCGATCGGCTGCGGCAAGTCGACGCTCTTCAACCTGATCACCCGGCTCTACGATCCGCCGTCGGGCAGCGTCTTTCTCGACGGTCAGGACGTGCTGGCGCTGGACCCGAAGGAAATCCGGCGGCGTGTCGGCTACGCGTTGCAGTCGGTGCACCTCTTTTCGGCTTCTGTGAAGGACAACCTCGCCTTCGGAGTCGAGCCGCCGCCGAGCGACAACGAGCTCGCCGCTGCGGCGACCGGGGCGCAGATTCTGCCTGAGATCATGGCGCTGTCGGAAGGCTGGAAGACGGAGATCGGCGAGAAGGGCCTGCGGCTGTCTGGCGGGCAGAAGCAACGCCTGGCTTTGGCGCGGCTGTTTCTGCGCAAGATGCCGTTGCTGCTGCTGGACGACGTGCTGTCCGCCGTCGACCACTCGACGGAAAAGCGTCTGCTGGACCATATCTACAATTCGACGTCGGGCCTGATCATCTCGTCTCACCGCGGCTCGGCCTTGAAGCGCTGCGACGAGATTCTAGTATTGGACCAGGGCAGGGTCGTCGACCGCGGCACGTTCGCGGAGCTGGCCAAGCGGCGGCCGGAGATCGCCTTGGATGCCTAGGTCACTACACACCAAAGCACGGTAGCTGACTGAACGCCGGCGCGTTGAAGGGCTTTCCTTTGAAAAATTGCTTGGGCTGTCAAATCTCTAGTAGGCAACGCATTCCGCCAGCAGGCTTCCTCGCCGAATCTCAATCGTTCTTAGTGCATCAAGACCCCTTGGTTCTAATCCCAGGCTTCATGGTGCTCGCCTCGAAAGACCACTTTCGATCAATTCGCGATTTCACTCAGGCTCAATTCATGGAGTTCTCAACGCTTCTGTTCGCAACCCGACAAGCAATGGGCGATCTCAATTTTTGTGACGATATTTCAATCGTTCAAGAAGAGCGCTCTATCCATTTCCATTATTGGCTTTTTCCTCGTTATCCATGGATGTCCGAACGTTTCGGGAATTCGCTGTCTTCGATTCGCGAAATTATGAATCACGTCCGCGAAACACAATCAGACCCGGATGCGGAGGCCGCCGCAGTTGAACTTGCCGAAAGGCTGCGGCCAACGCTCCAGAATCGGATCTGCCAAGCCCTCAAATTCTCTGCGGGGCAGGACTAGGTCCAGTCGAGCTCGCCAATCTGGAAGCGCGATTCCAAAACGGCGCGGCGGGCCAGCGGGTCTCGGCCCCGTAGTAGACGGCGCGCCGCGCGAGGTAGACCTGGCGGATCTCCGCGAGGCGCTTCGCGTAAGCGACGGCGTCGCCTTCACGGTCGTCGAGGAGCGCCGCGACGGCTTCGCCCGCCCGGCGGCCCGAGTAAAGGGCGTTGAAGATGCCCTGACTCGACAGCGGATCGAAAGCCATCGCGGCGTCGCCAGCGGCGACCCACCCGTTGCCAAAGGGCAGGTCGAGGGCCGAGCCACAGGCTTCGACGACGCGAGGCTCGCCGAGGCGGCGGGCGCCCTCGAGGACTGAGCCAACGTGCAGCGTCGAGGAGAGGTCGCCTAGCTCGAGGCCCGTCGTGTGAAACACGACGACACGCAAGCCCTCGGGCAGCCGGGCGGTATACCACCATCCGTCCTCGACGGCCTCGATGAGCGTGCGGCAATCGACGTCGCCCTTGGCAGGACGAACATACGAAACAAAAGCTCGAAGACCGTCATCGACGAGACGGACCGCGCCGTGGCGGCGCGCGACACGGGCGCCGCGGCCAGTTGCATCAATGATCCATTTTGCGGCGTAAGTATCAGTCTCAGCGTTGAGACTCCAACCGTGGGCGAGGCGTTTCACGCGCCGCGCGTAGCCAGTGACGTTGGTAGAGCCGCCGGCAACGGCTGCTGCCCGCAGGGCGCGGTCGAACGCAGGCCGGTCCAGGTGCCAGCCCATTCCCATCGGGTCGCGCAGGGCGTCGGTGGCCTCGAGGGCTGCACTGCCCCAGCTCGACACGTTTCCGGGACAAGGAATATGAGGACCTGCCTCGACGACCTCGAGGAACCCAAGTTTTTGAAGGAGCGGCCGCGCCGCTGCCGGGAGGGCCTCCCCCACTTTGCGTCGAGGCACCGTCGCGCGGTCGATGAGCGCCACGCGGTGTCCCGCCCGCGCGAGAGTCATCGCCGCGGCCGAGCCGGCTGGTCCGGCGCCAACCACGAGGCAGTCAAAGTTTCGGTCACTACCTTGCACGTGGCGCGCCTTGAAGAATGGGGGACTGGTTAAGTCGTAAGGGCGTTTGGAAGGCATTGCAAGGCGAAAGGTGGTCGACGTAACCTTCCGGAAAGAGACCGATCCCTGCTTCCCAAGAAAAGTTATGACGACGCCCAACCTTCGCCAGTCGACGTTGTCATCGCTGGTTGACGATGTCCTTTCAAAATCTCGCGCTC
>JAYVBB010000367.1:0-6079 GCA_043750715.1 Pseudomonadota bacterium
CTTTGACTTTGAGCTCGCGGCTGACCGCGACCCAGTCGGCGGCGTCCTCTTTCCCGAGCGTCGTGCGGACGTGGTCGACGAGCTTGTCGGCCGTCTGCACTCCGATGTCCGCGCGGTAGAGCGCCTCGTGGAGTTTTTCCAGGACCGAGCTGTCGATCTTGGTCTTGCCGGTAAAGAGGCTTTCGAGATTGCCTCGGAGCGCGTCGCGGGTCTTGGCGAGGCCCGTCTTGAGGCGGGAGAGCCAGCTGTCCCGGCCGAGGCCCCGGATCTCCTCCACGTCGGCGGGTCCGTGGACCGACGCCATCAACTCCGCGGGCGGTTCGGGCTCGGCTTCGTGGACGAGCTCCGCGGCAAGATCCTGGGGAATCGCATAAGGCGTCGCCTCTTCGAGGTCCTCCGGCTCGTGCGTCATCGGCTCTCTGGCATGGTCGAGAGCGGCTGACGCGGAGGCGGCCTTCAGCTCTTCCGCCCAGTCGGCGCGCTCCTTCTTTCTCCGGATGCTGACCAGCACGGTGTACGTGATGATCACCAGCACGAGCAGTAGGACGGGACCGCCGACCAGGAGCCAGAGACCTTTGTCGGAGCCGGCATTCATCAGCAGGGCGAACGGGTCGGCTTGGGTGTCGGTCGCGGTGCTAACGGGGTCCATGAGTATCCGTAACGGCGAGGGGGAGAAGGCTGTCGCTTCAGCGGAAAATAACGTAAAACAATATCTGCCATGGACCTACAAGGAAATGCGGTTAGCCCCCCTTCGGTTGCGCTTTGGAAAATTTGCGGCTTGACCCGGGAGACCGACGTCGCTCAGTGCCTGAGCGTCGGCGTTCCTTATGTGGGCTTCAACTTTCATAAGGGCTCCAAGCGCTTCGTCACGCCTGCCAAGGCCGCCGAAATCTGGCGCCTAGCCGTTCGACATCACGGCTCAAAACCCCTGGCAACGCATCCCGTCGCCGTCGTCGTGGGTCACACTGCGGCGGAGATCGTCGCCGCCCTGGACGTATTTCCCGAGCTTTCCGTCGTGCAGTTTCACGGCAAGGAGTCGCCCCGGGACCTCGCCCGACTGGCCCGCGCCGTCGGCGAGCGGACGATCTGGAAAGCGCTCGGCATCGGACGAGCGGAAGACCTCGCGCACGCCGCGGACTTCCAGGACTCGGCCAGCCTGATCCTGTTCGACTCCGCGGCCATTCCGCAGGGCCAGTCGGTGATCGGCGGCAGCGGCAAGACCTTCGATTGGTCGTGGCTTTCGACGCATAGACCCGACGTCGCGTTCGGCCTCGCCGGAGGCATCAACCCGAAAAACGTGCGCGACGCCTTGAGCTATCGCCCTCGCCTGATCGACCTCTGCTCCGGAGTCGAAGCGTCGCCGGGAGTGAAGAACCACGAGCTGGTCGACGCGCTGGCGCGGGAGATGCGCCGCTCGTGAAACGCCTACTCCTTTCACTGACGCTTTCGACGGCGCTGCACTCGGGTTTAGCGCTCGCCCAGGACGATGACGCGAGTCTGATCGAGGACGGCATGAGCGGGCCGGTGAAGCCGCCCGTCACGACGGCGCCGCCGGCGTCGAGCGGTCAGGTCCAGCCCGCCGAGGTGCTTTACACTCAGGACTTTCACCGGTGGGACCGCCACGTCCGCGGGTTCCGCCGGGACCACAACTTCGCATTGAGCGCGGGAGTCAGCTCGGGCACCTGGAACGTCAAACGCTTCGGTACTCTCGAAGACAAAAAATACGACGACTCCGGCGTCTGGACGAAGTTCCAGTACACGTTCCATCTGCAAATCTACAAAGGCTTCGGTTATCTGCTCGGTTCCTCCGCCGGCTATCACTACGAGTCGGTGGATCGCCGCCGTCCGTTCAAGCCGGTGCCGGCTTATCAGTTCCCGGGCGTGATGGCGGGCCTCGTCTTGAACGTCAGCCCGGTGTTCCGCTTCACCACGGCTTTCGACGTCTATCTCGAGCGGCACAACGGGATCGAGGAGCGGGACGGAGAGGGCGACGACCCGAAGATTCACGTCACCATGCAGGCGTTCGACGCGCTGGCGACGGTCGACGTCTTTTATGACCTGAATTGGGCGCTCAGGCTCGAAGGTCACCAGAGGCATCTCGACTACCAACGGCCTCATACCGATGAGGACAGTCGCGACTTTCCGGTGAATTCCAACCTCAAGAAAGACGACCGCTGGCTCGGTCTGGGGCTAGTCTACCATCTTCTTTAGCAGTCGATTCAGCGGCTTAGATTGAGCTAAGGTTTGCGACCGAGATGGTCGAAACCCTAGGTATGAGCACAAAGCCGAAAAGAGAAGACAGGGGGGGAATGCCGGGGGCCAAAGGGCCGGTACAGGGCGTTCAGCGCGGGACGCAGGACGAGCTCGAAATCCTCGGGCTGATCGTCGCGACTTCGCCGAACATCCGCCTAGCGGTGCTCGAAGCGATCCGCAAAGCCAAGAAGCGCATGCAGGATCGCGAGAAAAGGTCGGGTCCCGTTGCGGAATAGCTTTTTGCCAACGCTGCTTCTGCTCGTCGCCGCCTCGCTCTCGGGGTGCGTGACCGGCGGCTCGCCCGCTTCCCGGATGGGAGGCGACGTCGTCGTCGTCGAGCGCAGCAAAGAGCATCCTCCGGCCTGGGTCGGGGCGCCGACCGAACGTCTGAGCGACGCGGACGGAGTCTATCGCTACGTCGAAATCAGCGGCCGCATGCTGGACCTCCCCCTCGGCTTGAAGCAAACCCAGCTCAAGGCCCTCGACGGTTGCCGGCGGGCGATGGGCGTCGGAGCGCGGGAACAAATCATGGACGGCGGCGGCGCGCGCCTTTCCGGCTCGAGCGCGTCCACCCTGAACCGCCTCGTCGACGAAACGCTCGACCAGTTCCACGGCCAGTACGCGAAGGTCGCCGACATCTATTTCGAGCGCTTGGTCGACCGCGATGCGCCGGCGGACACCGGCGAGTTCTACGCCGTCTACATCCTCGTGCAGTTTCCGAAAAACAAGGCGGGCGACATCTATTTGACCCTTGCCCGGCGGCTCGCCGGCTACTCCGACCAGAACCTGAAAAGACTCGCGCCGTCCATTCAATCTTTGGCTGGTTCTCCGGATCTAAGCCATTGATTTGACGTTCGCTCGTCCACCTCATGCAACGGTCCTAGCCTGGCCTTTCGACCTATAGTATTGCCCCCGGGTGGACCTCAAAGATACGCCATCCCTCGCAACCCAGCTGGTCGTTCCGTCCTGGTGGGTCAGAGCCTATGAAGCAGCAAGTCGCGCCGAAACATCCGGTGCCGGCGCGATGCGGCTTGCCGCCGACTCGGGGCTGGCTCCCGCGCTGACGATCGTCGAGCTGAACGCGCTCGCGACGGTGCTGTCGTCTTTGCAAAGCCAAATCCTCGCCGGCGGCACCACCCTCGTGATCGCCGCCGACGAACACCTGAAGCACTCGAGCAGCAACGCCAAAAGCCGTCGCTTTGCCTTCGAAAAACTGGTGCAGATCCTGGCGGGGCTCAGGCTCCTCGCGCAGGACGGCGACCGCTTCACCGCGCATCCCCTGTTCGGGCGCGATGAATGGCGGGTCCGTCCCGACGGCGAGCTGCAGATCGAGCTCGAGCCCGCGGAACTCGGCCCCGAGCTGGTGCTCGGCCTGAGCGACGCGCATTGGGACCTGGTCCGGCGCGCCCAAGGCAAGCTTGCGGCGGGGGACGCCTTGCAAAAGGAAGCCCCGCTCACACTTTGGCGGAGCGTCTGGCTCGAACTCCAGGCTCAGGAGCAGTGGCTCTTCCTTCGCATGGAGCGCGGCATTCAGTGGGAGTTCCGCTGGCTCCAGCTCGACGGCGTCTTCGGTTCTCCGCTAGGTGAGCTCTTCGACGGCATCCCGCTCCCCGCGGCGGCCGGCACGCTGCTCTCCCAGCGCCTGAAACTGCTCGCCAAGCTTGGCAAGAAACTCTGCTCTCAAGGCTTCCTGACGAAGGACGTTCACGAGCAGTTCCTCGCTTTGGGCGGCAACGCCCCGGAAGCCGGCGTCACCGCGATCTGGCAGGTGAGCCGCGACCGCCTCGCGGAAAGCACTTCCGAGGCTTATCGCTCGGCTGCCTGCCAGGCCCTGCTTGCGCGCCGACAGTCCAGTCTGCTTCCGGACCTCGTGGCGATCGTGCTGGCGGACTCCGACGCTCGGGAAAAAGAGGACGCCTGCCGGCTGCACCGCCAGCTCGCGGACGCGAAGCTGCCGCTGGCGGCACCGCTTGGCCTCGACGCGGCGCCGAATCAGCTCGTTTCCCCGCTCCAGCTGTTCTGGGAGCTTTCGGTGCGCAGCTCGCGCACGGCGCGCTTCAAAGTGCCGGCCGGTCTTCTGGACGGCCGCGCAGCCTCGTTCTTCCAGGAAGGGACGCCTGCTCTCGAACGGCTGGCGGCATTCGCCGAATATCTCGTCGAGGATCCGGACTTCGTCCGCGCCGTCCGCGACGTCCCTTTCGCGTCCCTTGCCTCCGCCACGACGCAGGCGGATCCGTCGTTCGCGCAGGCCATCCGGGGAGCTCTCGACCGCCGGTCTGGCGCCGTGCTGGACCCCGGCCGCCCTCGTCTCGTGACGCCCGATGCCCCGGAAGCGCCGTCGCCCGCGACGAAGAAAAAAGCCGCACTCAACGGGGCGCTCGCGGCCCGCATGCTAAAGGTCGCTTACGAAGAGCTGCAGAAGCTCAAGGCGCAGCATCCCGACCGTTACCGAAGCTTGAAGAAGTCCTATGTCGAGTCGCTCGACGAGCTCGGTCGTAAGCTGATGCTCGACGTCCAGCGCCGGATGCAGCCGTCGATGTTCGACGAGCACCTAAGGCAGCGCCTCGTGCGGTTCATGGTCGACAATCCGGGTGCCTGGCGCTCGCCTTCAGCTCAGCTTGCTGAGATCTAACGGCTGAGGTGGCCCGAGCCAGAGCGCGTGGATCGTGTGATCCTCGACCTCGTTCGCCGTCACAGGATGAATGAGCACGGCAAGGTCGCCGTGGTTCAGCATCAAGAACCCCAGCACCGCGGGCAGATGCGCCTTCGGGATGTCGACGCCGAACATCGTCACCAGGTGCGGGCCGCGCGGCCCGTCCGAGAGGGTGTAGATCTTCAGCGCGGCATTCTTGAGCAAACTCTCGCGCAGCCTCGCCGCATGGGGACGGGACCCCGGCGTGAAGTAGACGTGGGCATGGAATTCGGTGATGTCCTGGCCGGGGTCTCGGAGCATGCCCAAAACCTAAGTGTTTCTAATAGATGCGTCAATTGTTAAAAATTTCTTTACAATTCTATTAAAATATGTCATAAAAACAGCGCTCGAAGTTAAAAACCTGCCTTTCTATATATTCTCGGAGCCAACTAACATGACCATTCGTCTGCGCACTTTTGCGTTGTCGACGCTCGCCGTCACGTCCCTCGTTTTCACCGCCTGCGGCAAATCCTCGCCCCAGACTTCCGACACCCTCGTCACAGACGTTTCGCACACGGTCGTGAAGCGCCAGTCGATCGGCAACTGTTGGATCTACGCGCAGGCGACCTGGCTCGAGTCCATGATGCTCGTCCAGTCCGGCGCCCAGCTCGACGTCTCCGAGTCCTACTGGACCTGGTGGAACTGGTACGACCAGATGGTCGGCTCGTCCATCTCCGAGATCGAGACCGGCGGCTTCTGGAGCACCTCGGCCAACATCATCCTGAAGCACGGCTTCGTCCTCGAAGGCGACTTCGTCGCCTCGGAAAACGGCGTCGAGATGTCGCTCACCCAGTCCGCGGCACTCGCGAAGATCAACGAAGCGCTGCAGCCGGGCGGCGACCTTTACCGCCGCGCCCGCCGTACACCGGCGCGAGTTCGCAAAGTCCTCGACCAGGCGTTCGGAGCGAAAATGGCTAACGCCGAAGTCGTGGCTCGCAGCGCTTCCTCGACGATCGTCGGCAAGAACGCCCTCGGCCAGTCCATGACCCTGAAGCAAGCCTTGAACGGCGACGCGAACAGCAAATGGCGCGTCGCGGGCTTCCCGGCGGTCTACGGTGAAGACTCGCAAGTCTCCCTCGCCAACCAAGCCCAACGCACGGCGCTCCTGAAGCGCGTGATGCGCGCCCTCAACGA
>JAYVBB010000368.1:0-5808 GCA_043750715.1 Pseudomonadota bacterium
AAGACGTCATGCATTGGCGGACCCAGTCCGGGAAGAACGCCTGGTCCTCGAACTCGAACAACTGGATCCGCTTCACTAGAACTCCGTGTCAGGCTGGGGTTGCAGCGCCTCCAGCAGGAGTTTCCGCGTCGCTTGGCCGTCGACGGCGTCGCCAGCCAGGGAAAGTCGCTTGGCGCCCTTGGGCATCCAGTCCCGATTGTGGCCCGGATCCATCGGCTGGTCAAAGGGCGGCGGCACGTCACTCGGCCAGCTGAGAACTTCGATGATGTTCTGGGCCCAGATCTTCTGCGAGTTGGGCGCGCGGGTGAGGTGGATGTACTGCCAGATCTCGTTGTCGTCGTCGCTCCGGATGAAGCGTAGGTTGCCGACGGCGTGACAGGCCGCACAAAACTGCCGCATCTTGGACACGGCGAGCTGAGCCTTGGCGTCGAAAGGCGGTGTCAGGCGCTGGGGTTGGATGTCCTGGGCCTGCGTACGGCTCCAGGCAAGAATCATCGCCAGGCCTAAAGCCAGTGCAATCAAACGAAACATGTTAGACCCCTTAGAACGGAACGGGAAGTTGCTTGTAGTCCGGGTCGTTCGCGGCCGGGCGTTGCGGGACGATCAGGTTCGCCTGCGTGAGCCTCGGGTTGACGCGACGGCTCGGGCTGTCCGAATCGTCCCAGGTGTCGAAGATGTAGTCGTTCGGCTCGAAGAGATGCCAGGTGAAGGCGCGGTCCTCGCCCCAGACTTCGCCGTAGAGCTGGATGTCGAACTCGAAATCCTCGAGCGGGTGCGCGGTCTCGACGTGGCAGCGGTTGCACGACACCTCGTTGACCGGAATCATTCCCATCTCGTAGCCCTTCGGTACGATGCCGAAGTCGGCCGCCGAGCCGGGAGCATAGGTTTCGAGGCCTCCGCCTTCTTTCCAGATCTTGCCTTCGACCGATTGGAAGGTGGTGTCGTGCAGAAGTTCCGCGATGACGCGCGCCTCGCCGATGTCCGGAATGACGTCGAGTGAGCCGACGATGTCCGGGAAAACGGCCGAATAGGCGACCGAGTGCATGGTGTTGCGCGTCAAGTTGGTCTTCGAGCGCAGGTGCAGCACCGCGGCTTTGAGCTTGGTGTTGCCTTCCCACTCCGGGCGTTTGGCCACGATCGCGCTAGCTAGCGAGTCGGCGCTCGTGAACGGGCGAAACATGTCGACGGCCCAGCCGTCGAGGTAGCGCTTTCTCGTGCGCACTTCGAACGGATAGATATTGCCGTCTGGTCCTTTCTGGAACAGCACCTCGCCGAAAAGCGTGCCGACCGGGAAGACCCAGTGCCATCGTCCCCGGTTCGCCTGTTGCCAGTACTTCACTGGCATAACGCGGCCGTCTTTCTTCGGAGGGAGCCAGAAGTTCACGACCTTCGAGGTGGTGACGTTGTCGGTACCCGCCGCCTTGCGGAACGGGAAGAGGAACCTGTAGTCGGGGCCAAAGAAGTTGAGGAGCTTGCCGATGACGTTGTCGCGGTTCCGCTCTCCGACCATCCGGCCGACGCAGTTGGCGCGGCCGCCGACCACCGACTCGACGGAGTCCTGGTACAGGAAAACCATCGAGGCCTCGTCGTACCACATGGTGTCGGCGCCTCGCATGGCGGCGTTGACGTCGGTATTGGCTAGGGTAGGCAGGACCGCCTTGATTGCGGCCAGGTCTGAGTCGGCCATGAAGTCGGTGAAGCCTGGCCGGACCTCGAGATTCGGGATGGGTTGATGGGTTTCGCAGCCAGGTCCGCTGGCGAAAGCGTGAGTAGAAATGAAGCCGGTGATGATGAGAGGGAGTGTGTGCGCGAGCGCGCCAACCCCCAAGATCCGATGCGCCATGGATTCCCCCCCAATTAAGGCATCGCTTGGATTGATTTATGTATTGTTAAAACAAGTCTGGCACGGTGCCCTAGTTAGCGGCAAGCGGTTGTGGATAAGTGCGGGAAATTACGGACCGGGGTGATTCAGCGCGCGTACGCGGGAGTGGAATCCCGCGATGTCGGCCGAGTCCTGAAGCTCGGGGGACATGATGTCGTCGATGTGCCCGACCGCGTCCTTGAAGCCAAGGGCATGGCCGACGCAGTGCAGGAAAACTTTGTAGAGTTTCGTGTCTTTGATCGGGCCCTTGGCGTTCCAAAACGACTTTGCGTACTCGAAGCCGAGCTCGATCTTGAAGGCGCCCCAGGCGGGATCGTCGGTTTCCGACGGCGTTGCTTTGCAGAGGTCGTCGACTCGGGTCTTGCCCTCCGCTTTCATCCAGCGAAAATCGGTCGTTGCATCATAGAGCGGCGCCGGCAGGATGAGCATCTCGTAGCCGACGCCTTCGTCGAGCGCCTTCATCATGTCGAGGAACATCGGCGTGTAGATGGCGTGGTCTTGGGGTAAAGAGACGCGGTAACGCACTGGTTCTGCAGGATTTTCGACCGCCGGATCGGCCTCGGGATCCTTGCCGATCGTGAGCGTGCGGGCACAGCCGGCCGCCGTCCCGAGGGAGATAAAAAGCATCAGCAATTGTCGAAGCATGGCTAAATTTTACGCGATTGCTCCCGACCTGTCACGTGGGCTAAGTAGCGCGGATGTCGAAGCCGAACGTCGGCGTGATCGGGGGGGGAGCCGCCGGTTACTTCGCCGCCATCCATTGCGCCGAATCCCGTCCCGACGCCACCGTGTCGGTGCTGGAAGGGACGGCTCGTCCGTTGACCAAAGTCCGCATCTCGGGCGGCGGCCGCTGCAACGTCACCCATCATTGCTTCGATCCCGAACAACTGGTGAAGAGCTATCCGCGCGGGTTTCGGGAGCTCCGCGGCCCTTTCTCCCGGTTTCAGCCGAAAGACACGGTCGCCTGGTTCGCCCGCCGGGGGGTCGAGTTGAAAGTCGAGGCGGATGGCCGGATGTTTCCGGTCACAGACGACTCGGAGACGGTGATCACGTGTTTGCAAAAGGCTGCGAGCGAAGCTGGAGTCAGCGTTCGGCTCGGGACGATCGTCAAAGGTATTGAACGCCGTGAGGGAAAGCTGGCGCTGATGCTGCGAAGCGGCGAAGAAGTCTTCGACCGGGTTTTGCTGGCATCGGGCAGTGGGCCGCAAGGATGGGCCGCGGCAAAGGCGCTTGGGCACGCGATGGTCGACCCGGTGCCGTCGCTATTTACGTTCAACATCAAAGATCCGAGGTTGGTGGAGCTACCCGGCGTTAGTTTTCCGGATATAGAACTGACGCTGACGCCAGAGGGCGGTAACCGGAGTTTCAAGCAGCGTGGGCCACTTTTGATTACGCATTGGGGCTTGAGCGGCCCGGCTGTGTTGAAGCTGTCCGCGTTTGCAGCGAGGGAGCTGCATGCGAGCGGGTACAAGGCGAAGCTGGTTTGTAATTTTCTGCCCGGGGAGTCACGCGGAAGCATTGCGGAGAAGTTGAGGACGACGAGGCAGATGGTGTCGTCATTGCCACGGCGTTTCGCGCAAACTCTGATCGGGCATGTGGGTATCGCGCAGAATGCGAGTTGGGCGAATCTTTCGGGTGAGGTGCTGCTGAAGTTGGCGCAGGAGATTGCGTGCGGGGGATATGCCGTTACCGGTAAGGGCGTTTTTAAAGACGAATTCGTGACGGCGGGAGGAGTAGATTTGAAAGAAGTCGACTTCCGTACGATGGAAAGCAAGAAGTGTCCTGGACTTTACTTTGCCGGGGAGATTCTTGATGTCGATGGGATTACGGGTGGGTTCAATTTTCAGAATGCTTGGACGACTGGATTTATAGCTGGGCAGAGCATGGCGGCTTCGTTGCCTTCTTGATTTCTGGGCCAGAGGGTAGTCACCGGAGACTTCGAGAAAGCGATGAGCGCTCCGAGACTGCGTCAAACTGTTCGAACTTCCCCCCAAGGCAAGCGGCGCCAATAGAGCTTTGAACGCAATCCCTGTATGATATCCCTACCAAAAACGCCTCATCGAGGTATTCCATGAAGCTTGTCTTCTTGCCGGCACTCATGCTGTTTGTGAACGGTTGCGGGGTAAAATCTGACGACAATGATGCCAGTGCGCCTGACCTTGACGGGTCGTGGGAAACGGCTTGCTTCGTCGCCTCCGGTAGCGGGGCAACCACGGTCTTTGCAAAGGCGACGATGATCATCACCGGATCCGCGCAAACGGAAACCATTGCCAGCTTCAGCGACGCGGGCTGCGCGGCCGAGGTCGGGCTGCACCTCGATTCAGCACAGACCTTTACGATTGGCGACTCTGTGGCGGCGCCAGCAGGGGCGAAAGCGATCGATATCGTTATGACGAAAGCGACGATGATCCCCATGGACGATGCCATCGCGACCAAGTTCAATACCGCGTCGACCTGCGCGTTCAAAGACTGGGTCAAAGGCACGGCTAAAGACGTGACAAGCTGCAAACGCGCCAACGGCAAAGCCATGTTTGGCAGCTACTACGGCGTGGTCAAGACCGACGGTGTAACTTGGACTGACGGCGATTCGGACGAGACCAACGACGGCTCGACGCCCGAAAAACGACCGACGGCGCTAGCATCTGGTCACTTCACAAAGAAATAGCGGCACAAGCGAGGCTGCAGGTTGAAAGCGACAAGCCGCTAGAGATTCCGCACTAAACTCAGTCGTATGCGGCGCAACGGGGCCATGCGCAGGAATGCTGCCCTGCAGCTCAAAAAACCGTGGTAACCTACCCACTATGTTTAAACCCACAACTAGTCTTCTCCTCCTAGCCGCCCTCGCGGCCTGCAATACAAAACTGGAAAGTGACTCCCCCGGCGAGTACCGCTCCACCCGCCCCGCGGACCAATCCCAGGAAGTCGATGTCGACGATCACGTCATCATCATTTTCAACGAAGCCGTCAAAGGCACGACCGTGAGCGCCCAAGCCGCCGATGGCCCCTGTACCGCTGATCCGATTGCCGTTTCCACCGACGATTTTGCGAGTTGCGTCGGGGGTGTGGCTTCGGTTATTCCCCAGTCCGACCGCCACAAGATCGACTGGGCTCCGGCGGTTCCCCTGAAGTTGACCGTCTCCTACAAGCTGCGGGTCTCCCGCATGGAGTTCGACGATTTCGAGGATCTGGCCGACCCGGTCACAATCAGCTTCACGACAGCTGCGACGGTTTCAGATGGCGTACGCGACCCGGACAATCAGTAAGCTCCTGATCCTGCTCTGGCTCCTGCCGTTTGCGCGACCCGGTTCCGCCGAAACCCTGCCCGCTTTCACCCTCGAAGGTGTCACCAACAGTGACCTGGACTCGAAGACGCTCCAGGGTCAGCCGGTGGTCATCCAGTTCTGGGCTTCCTGGTGCACCAGTTGTGGCGGCGTGTCGAAAGAGCTCGGGCAGATCCTCGCCAATGCGAAGGCCAAGCCCAAACTGCTTTCGGTAAGTCTCGACGAGACCAAAGAAGCGGCAGAGAAGGGGCTCGGGCGGATGCGAGTACCCGGTGCTGCGAGTCAGGGCTATTATTTTGATCGGAAGCGATTGCTCGCCGATCGCCTCGGGCAGGTCGCGGTCCCCACGGTGCTGGTCATTGGCCCCACGGGAAACGTTCTCAGCAAGATCTCAGGCCACTGGGGCGACGCTCAAAAAAGAGAACTCGAAGCACGCCTTTCCGAACTTTGACGGGAGTTTCATGCGGTATTTTTTGGCGTTCGGATTGGCGTTGCTGGTGTTTGGTTGCCAGCGTGCGGACACCAATTCGGGCGCGGCGACGGTCGACACGACCTACTATAAAGACATCAAGCCGTTCCTCGACGAAAAGTGCACTGGCTGTCATACCGAGGGAAGAGTCGCATTCTCCCTGACGGACTTCCCAG
>JAYVBB010000369.1:0-3843 GCA_043750715.1 Pseudomonadota bacterium
GGTTGCGCGGAAATGGCCCCTCCATTGAGCCGGGCTCGCGACAGCGCCAGAATCCGGATCGTCGACAACGACGGCCCCGCGGGCCCTGCCCTCGTCCTCGATTCGGCGCCGGCCTTCGACACCCTCCCCGAAAACGTGGAAATGGTGATGCCGGGCGACAACGTCAACATGACGGTCGAGCTGTTGACTCCTATCGCGATGGACAAAGAACTCCGTTTCGCTATCCGTGAAGGCGGTCGTACCGTCGGCGCCGGTGTCGTTGCTGAGATTCTCCCGGACGTTAAGTAATCTACTTCCCTCATTACTCGTGCTATCGGCCTGACGAGGGTCGATAGCATGAGTCGATAGAGGGAAGCTTCGCTTGGGCGAAGCTTCAGGCGAGTAGCTCCAGCGGTAGAGCGACGGATTCCAAATCCGTAGGTCCAGGGTTCGAATCCCTGCTCGCCTGCCATTTCCACCAGAAGGTTTGAGTTTCATGTCAAAAGACGACGCGACTTGGCTGAACGTTGCTTATGTGGCCTTCCTGCTGATCATGGGTTACGTCGCTTACCGCGGTGCCGAGCTGGTCGGCATCCAGATGGGCTGGGTCGAACGCTATGAATGGTTCGAGTACGCCGCGACCGCTTTGGCCGTCGCGATCGGCGTCGGTCTGACCTGGTACCTCAGGGGCGATCCCGAGCGTCACGAGTATTTCCTCTCCGCCATCGCGGAGCTCCGCAAAGTTTCCTGGCCGACGTGGGCTGACACCAAACGGATGACCATCGTCGTCTGCGTAGTCGTCGCCATTTTCGCCGTCATCGTCGGCATGTTCGACGCGGCGTGGGCCTGGACTCTGAGACACCTGCTCGCGTAAACAAAGGTTGATCATGACTACCGAAGAAACCACCACGACAGAAAACGCCGAAAACCCGTCCCTGGGCTCGCGCGACAAGAACCCGCTTTTCAAATGGTACGTGGTTCACACCTACTCGATGTTCGAAGAGAAGGCGAAATCGTCGCTCAAAGACCGCATCAAGTTGAACAAGATGGAACTGCGCTTCGGGGAAATCATCGTCCCGAAGACCGCGCAAGAGACCTTGCTCAAGAGCGGCAAGAAGAAAAAAGTCGAGCGCAACGCCTTCCCTGGCTACATCATCGTCGAAATGGAAATGAACGAGGACACCAACCACCTCGTCCGCGATACGCCCAAAATCACCGGCTTCGTCGGCAACGCGCGCAACCCCCGTCCGATCACGGACCAGGAAGTGCTGCGTCTGACCTCGCCCGAGACGATCAAAGAGCAAGTGAAGCAACAGGCCGCGACCCAAACCTTCGAGAAGGGTGAGACGGTCAAGGTCATCGACGGCGCGTTCACCAACTTCGACGGCGTCGTCGAAGCAGTGCAAGCCGATAAAATGAAACTGAGAATCCTGGTTTCAATCTTCGGCCGGGAGACCCCGGTCGAGCTCGATTACAGCCAGGTCCAGAAGCTGAGCTAAGCACCAGCGCAGCTCATCCTGAGGCGGTGAGCCGAAGGATCTCGTGGAATCTAGAAGGATCTCGTTGACAGACGCAATTCGTTACCGTAGAACGCGAAACTCGTTATTTTTCGGTTGAGGACGTAGAAAATGGCTAAGAAGGTCGTCGGCTTTATCAAGTTGCAGATTCCTGCCGGCAAAGCCAACCCCGCTCCCCCGGTCGGTCCCGCTCTCGGTCAACGGGGCGTGAACATCATGGCGTTCACGAAGGAATTCAACGCCCGTACGCAGAAACAGATCGGCTCGGTCCTGCCGACGATCATCACTGTATACGCGGACAAATCCTTCTCCTTCATCACCAAGCAGCCGCCGGCTTCCGACCTCCTGAAGAAAGCCGCCAAGCTCGAAAAAGGCTCGCAGACGCCCTCCAAGGCCGTTTGCGGCACGATCACCACGGCGCAGCTCAAAGAGCTCGCCCAGATCAAACTCAAAGACCTCAACTGCTACGACATCGAAGCCGGGATGAAGATCCTCGCCGGCTCGGCCCGCAGCATGGGACTCGAAATCAAATAAGTATTCCGGACCCTCGAAGGTCCTAAATCGGTAGGAGAGCCCGCCCTAGAGGCAGCTCGTTGGAACTACGGAGAAATTGAATGGCACGTGGCAAGAAATACCGCGCAGCAGCGGAAAAGATCAACGTCGAGAAACAGTACCCCCTCGATGAGGCGGTAGGACTCGTCAAGGCGTCGACCTACTGCAAGTTCGACGCAACCGTCGATCTGGTGGTCAATCTCGGGGTCGACCCGAAGCAAGCCGACCAGAACGTCCGCGGCGCCGTTCCGCTGCCGCACGGCCTCGGTAAATCGGTCCGCATCATCGTCTTCGCGCGCGGCGAGAAGGCCACTGCAGCGAAGGTCGATTCCGTCGTGGAAGTCGGAGGCGACGAGCTGGCGGCCAAGATCCTCGGCGGCTGGATGGATTTCGACCAGGTCATCGCGACCCCGGACATGATGGGCGTCGTCGGTAAGCTCGGTAAGGTCCTCGGTCCCCGCGGCCTGATGCCGAACCCGAAGCTGGGCACCGTCACGTTCGACGTGACGAAAGCCATCAACGAGCTGAAAGCCGGTCGTACGGAATTCCGCGTCGACAAGGCCGGCATCGTGCACTGCCCCGTCGGCAAAGTGAGCTTCGATGCCAACAAGCTGACCGAAAACGCCCAGACCGTCATCGACGCTCTGGTGAAAGCGAAGCCCGCCACGGCCAAAGGCACGTACCTGATGCGCATCGGCATCTCGTCGACCATGAGCCCCGGCGTGAAAGTGGACCCGAGCCCTTACCGCCTCTGATCAATTCCTAGATTTCCAGCGCCTTGACGGCTGGGAATGACGAAAAGGATATTCGCCATGGCAATGAGTAAAGCGCAGAAGAAGGTGTTGAAGGAGGCGACTTCGGTCCGCCTGCAGACCATCAACGCGGCGATCATCGCCGAATACCGCGGCCTCTCGGTTGCCGAGCTCACTGATCTTCGCGTCAAGCTGAGAGAAGTGAAAGCCGAGTTCCGCGTGGTGAAGAACCGCGTCGCCCGCGTCGCGATCAAGGAAAGCGCCCCCAAGGCCGCCGCGATCGCCGACAAGCTGAAGGGCCCGATCGGCCTCGTGCTGGCCTACGGCGACACCGCCGCGGCCGCCAAGGTGCTGCTCGAGTTCGCGAAGGACAAAGAAAACTTCAAGGTCCATGAAGCAGTCATGGACGGCAAGGCCCTCTCTTCGGCCGACCTGAAGGCGATCTCGGAGCTTCCGAGCCGCGAAGTGCTCCTGGCCCGCATCGTCGGCACCCTCGTGTCGCCGCAACGTGGCCTCGTTACCGTGCTCAGCGGTGTAACCCGCCAATTGGTCCAAGTCATTAACGCGATTAAGGAAAAGAAAGCTTAATCCCTATTCAATTAGCTTCGGTCCCAACGGGGGGCCGGGGTATTTCGGAGGATGTAGGTATGTCGAGCGTGACGAAAGAACAGGTCATCACTTATCTGGAAAACCTGACGTTGCTGGAAGCGGCCGATCTCGTGAAAGAGCTCGAGACCAAATTCGGCGTCAGCGCTGCTGCCCCGGTCATGATGGCTGGCGGCGGAGGCGGCGGTGCCGCCGCTGCTCCGGCCGAAGAGCAGACCGAGTTCACCTTGATCTTGACCGCCGCGGGCGACAAGAAGATCAACGTGATCAAAGAAGTGCGCGCGATCACGGGTCTCGGCTTGAAAGAAGCCAAAGACCTCGTCGAAGGCGCGCCTAAGACAGTCAAAGAAGGTCTCAACAAAGAAGACTCCGCTAAATTCAAGAAAGCTCTTGAAGAAGCCGGTGCCAAGGTTGAACTCAAGTAAGCTGGCGACATC
>JAYVBB010000370.1:0-2713 GCA_043750715.1 Pseudomonadota bacterium
GCTGCGACTCCGATCCGACGCACACTCCGATGTTCCATCAGATCGAAGCCTTCGTCGTCGACAAGAACATTAACTTCGCCCACATGAAAGGCGTCATCGACTCCTTCATGAAGGCAATCTTCGGCAGCTCGATGAAGACGAGGCTCCGCCCGAGCTTCTTCCCGTTCACGGAACCGAGCGCCGAGATGGACTTGATGTGCGTCCACTGCTCCGGCAAAGGCTGCCGCCTCTGCAAGATGACGGGTTGGCTGGAAGTCGGCGGCTGCGGGATGATTCACCCGAACGTCTTCGAAGCCGTCGAATACGACAGCGAGATCTACACCGGCTTTGCCTTCGGCTTCGGCATCGACCGCATGGCGATGCTGAAATACAAGATCCAGGACCTCCGCCAGCTGTTCGAGGGGAATTACCCGTTCCTCGGCCAATTCCCCGTGCAGTCATAGGATAGACGATGCGCATCTCGCTCAATTGGTTGAACGACTATGTCAACATCTCGGACTTGCCAGACGAGCAGATCTCGGTGGCCTTCACCGACATCGGCCTCGAAGTCGAAGGCATGGAAAAAAAGTCCGCCTTTCAGGGCGACGTCGTCGTCGGCAAGATCCTGTCGGCGGTCAAGCACCCGAACGCCGACACGCTGCGCTGCTGCAAAGTCGACGCCGGCGAGGCGGAGCCGCTCGACATCGTCTGCGGCGCGCCGAACGCCCGCGAAGGCATCAAGGTCGTCGTGGCGAAAGTCGGCTCGACCCTGCCCGGCGACTTCAAGATCAAAAAATCGAAGATCCGCGGCGAAACGTCCTGCGGGATGCTTTGCAGCGCGGAAGAGCTCCAGACGGGCAAGGACTCGGACGGCATCATCGAGCTGCCAGAGGACTACCCGATCGGCGCCCCGGTGGCGAAACTGATGGGCATCGAGGACACCCTCCTCGATCTGAACGTCACGCCCAACCGCGCCGACTGCCTGGGCTACATCGGCCTGGCCCGCGACCTGGCGGCGCGCCTCGGCCGCCCGCTCAAGGCGCTGGCGAAGGGCGGCGTCGCCCGCGACAAAGCCCTGCACAGCAAGGCCCACGTCGACATCAAGATCACCGACCCGAACGCCTGCCCGCGCTTCGTTGCGCTCTACCTGAAAGACGTGCAGACGACGCCCTCGCCCGCTTGGATGCAGAAGCGCCTGGAAGCCTCCGGCATGCGGCCGATCAATCTCGTGGTCGACGCGACCAACTACGCGATGCTCGAGTTCAGCCAGCCGATTCACGCCTACGACGAGCGCTCCATTCAGGGCAAGCTGATCGAAGTGCGCGACGCCGTGGAAGGCGAAAAACTCGTCACGCTCGACGGCACCGAACGCACGCTCCTGCCGGGCGACATTCTGATCTGCGACAGCAGCGGCCCGATCGGCCTGGCCGGCGTCATGGGCGGAAAAAACTCCGAAGTCAAAGACGACACCCGGAACATCATCCTCGAAGTCGCGGCGTTCTCGCCCAGCCGCGTCCGCAAGACCTCGCGCCGCCTCGGCTTGCACACGGAAGCTTCGCACCGCTTCGAGCGCGGCATCGACGTCGACCGTCTCGAAGAAGTCGCCTACCGCGTCGCCGACCTCATCGGCAAGGCTGCAACGTCGATCAAGGTCGCCGTCGACGCCGTCGACGTCTTCCCCGCCGACATCCAAAAGCGCGTCGTCGCCGTGCGCCTGAGTCAGGCAAAGCAGTTTCTCGCCCTCCCCTACCTCGAAAAGAAAGACGTCGAGAAGACGCTCAAGTCCCTCGAGTTCGACATGCTCGACTCGACCGACGACCGCCTGCTCTTTGAAATCCCTTACTTCCGCGGCGACGTCGAGCGCGAGGTCGACCTGATCGAAGAGATCGGCCGGATCATCGGCTTCGACAAGATTCCGTACCAGCTTCCCGTGATGAGCATCCGACCGACTCCGGAGGATCCGTTCATCGCATTCCAGGAATCGGCCAAGGAAACGTTCGCGGTCCTCGGCTTCCGTGAGACGATCAGCTTCCCCTTCCTTTCCGACGTCGAGGCGCAGGCGCTCGGCCTGACGGACGGGCATCCTCTGGCACCTAGCCTGACGCTCGCCAACCCGCTCAGCGAAGAGCACCGCCACATGCAGACGACGCTGGTTCCGGGCCTCGTGCGCGCGGTCGCGGAAAACCGCCGGCGTGGTGTCCAGGGCGCCCGCCTCTTCGAGTCGGGCCGCGGCTACTTCGACGCGAAGATCCGTGGCGCGGTGGGAGAAAAATACCCGAGCTGGAAGACGATCGGCCGTCCGGGCCGCCACCTCTCTCGCAAAGCCAAGCAGGAACAGGAACGCCCGGTCGAACGCCACTGGTTCGCCGCGATCCTCGACCAGCCCTTCGCGGAAAAGAGCTGGGATACCCCGGAAGTCGGGGCCGGCTTCTATCACGGCAAGGCCGCCGTGCTGACGTTTCTGCGCGCGCTCGGCGCGGGCGAACCCGACTTCGTGCGCCCCTCGGCCGCGGAGTTCCCCTTCCTTCATCCTGGCGCCTCCGCCGTTCTCCAGTACCAGGGCAAGACGCTCGGCTTCGTCGGCGAGCTTCACCCGCGCTCGGCGAAAGCCTTCGACGTCACCCAGGGCGGCGCGCCAGTGATCCTCGAGCTCGACCTCGAGGTGCTTTTCGACGCCAAGGGCAAAGCCCAGCGCCAGGCCGCGCAGCCTCACCGTTTTCCGTCGAGCCGCCGC
>JAYVBB010000371.1:0-3355 GCA_043750715.1 Pseudomonadota bacterium
CTCGACCCTCTGCGGACTGTTCCTAGTAATATCCATAGTCGTATTCCTAGTCGTTAGCGGCCAACTAGGATGTCCGGTTCATACGGGGGTCACTACAGACGGCCTGAAAACCGAGAATTGGGTACGTAGTTTGGAACTCGTCAGCGCCGCGGCAGAGGAGACTGACGATTGACACCTAAGGCCAATGCGCCTCTGAACTTAACGATACGGCGACCCCCGCGAGGGTTACCTCTTCAGCAGCGAAATTAGCCGCCGGACCGTGCTCACGGCTTCCGCCTGCAGGTCGTCGCTGCGTAGTGCGGGAGCAAGCCGTGCTCGGAATCAGGCGCCCGAACGGGGAGCTAAGCCGGCGAGTATCTCCTGTGCCCAGCCCGGAATCGTGGCGAGCGTAATGTACCCATTCGCACCGTCGGTCCGCGCCACTTCGGTTGCATGGCCGTGCGACGTGTCGAAGATGCGAAAGCGGTCGGCGAATGCGATTGCTACTTTTAGATTCGCGTGCGTCCGCACTCGCCGCGTTTTGATCTTGTGAGTTGGAACGTCATGACCGCCCTGGGCTGCTCGCTGCTTCACACGGGCGACGTTGGTCGCCTCGGCGTCGTTCGAGACGATGCAGAGTTCGACCACGTAGCCAAACATCTGCGCAGTCTTGATGAGGTCGATTTTCGAGACGTGCGAAAAGACCGTCTCGTAACAGAACGACTCCTGATCCTGTAAGTACAGGTTGATCTGCGCCTGCGCTTCCTTCTGAGCCGCCACTGATTCCGCCTCGCCGATTTCCTCGAACCGCGCGCGGGCGATCAGATCGGCGTTCACGAAAGGGAGCACTTTGTATTCTGGCAAGCTGGCATGAAGCGTCGATTTGCCGGCGCCGTTTGGTCCGGCGATGATGATCAGGACGGGTCTTTTCAATCGATCGTCTCGAACCGGTCATCGACCATGCGGCCGGTGACGCGGCGGCCGTCTTTGAAGAGTTTTTCGACAAAATCAGAGCCGCGCGGACTCGATACGAAGATGAAGTCGGCGCCCGCGAATACAGCGGATTGGACGCTACGATCCAATTCTCCGCTCTCGCTACGCTTGTTTGCAGCATTCCAAAGGTCGATATTCTTCGAGTCCTCTTCACCTCTCAGCCATTCATTGAAAAGGGCTCGGTGCGTGTCCGCGAAGCGCAGGGCTTCTTCGACCGCTTGCTGTGGAAGGGAAAACATTTCGGCTGCACGCTCAACGGCGATGTTGCCGCTCCGCATTGTGTGGACAAGCCCGAAGACCGTCAGCTTGCGCCCCTTGAAGCGCCACACACCATCGGCGTTGGAGATAAAGAGCTGCTTGGTCGAGCGCCCGCGCGGCGCACGCTGTTTCTCGGCAAGCTCCTGCGCCAACTCGTGAGCGGCCAGCTCCTCGCGAGCTGCCTGGATCGCGTGCTGTAGGATGAAGTCTGTAACGGACAGCTCGGCGGCGGCAGCGGCCGACTCGATGATGTCTTTGTTCGTTTCGGAGATCCGAAGGTTGATGCGGCCCATAGAGCGCCTCCCATCTATCTGTCGGCAATCTACCAGAATACTTGAGCAAATTGTACGTACATTTGGAATATATTTGTTATATCAATATGTTATTGGATCAACCATGAGAATGTCCGGCGGCCCCTGAGGCGCAAAGAAGGGCGGCGCCGGAGCGCCGCAAGCGGCGGTCACGGGTCGGATCTTGCCGTTTGGGCCGAGGATACCGGCTCTTCGTCAACAGTCCCCTCTGGCGTGACTTTATCCCATCATACTCTGCAGGAGAGAAGCCAGGATGCACTGAGAAGCCTCGTTGTTTGCCTCATACATTTTGAACCCCGCTAACTACCGAGACTCAAGAGCTGCCCACCGGGCTGCGGCTCCTCGATGGGGCGCCTAAGATAGAGCTCGGTCGTGGTGGCGAATCTGTGACGCGCGTGACCTTTGAGCGAAATCAGCTCAACTCCAGCATAGTGACCCAAGTGATAAAGAGATGCTCGACGCAAGTCCTTCATCGTCACTCCCTTTATCCCCCATTTGCTCCAGCGGGCAATGTTTGAGTCTGGCAGAAGGGGAAACAGCAAGTCCAACCGGCTTCGCGCATTGAGCCTCTTGACCAGCCATTCGGCAGCTTTCCCGTTGAAGCACGCGACATTCCCGAAGCTCGCTCGTTTTGGCTCTTTGACCGAACCATCCCCGACTCTCTGACGATGTATCCTGACGGCCAATCGATCAGATAGGCCAAATCGCGCCATTACTTTGCAGCACTCAAGTTCCCGCGCCGCTGACCCGGCGACAAAGTCGGCTGGGCGAAGAGCCATGACCTCAAAAGTCCGAAGCGAGAAGAAGTAACCTTTTACGGCTATCAACGCGCATTCCTCCCCGGCCGACTTCGCGAAATCAAGAACCTCTTCTGCGGAAATCGTTCGCCGCAGTGGAGTCGGAAGCTGCACCCTTGGCGCACATCTGAGTCGAATTGGGGTACCGGCGTAGACAACACCTTCTTCCTCGAGGAAGCGGTAAAAGCCTCGAAGGGCGGTGACTGCTTTTCGGCAGGAACTATCAGACTGCCTTCGTGCTCCGATCATATACTCAGAAAATCGGAGAGACCGGCTCGGCCATTGGTTGGGATTTTCTAGGACCGGTCGTTTCTTCAAAAAGAATGGGAGTACGAATTCAGTTAGGGAGTGCTTATGCTCCCAAATTGTCTTAGGCGAACGGCCAATGCTTCTCAGGAATGCGCAATAGCGCTCGACGTACTTGGCTACATGGCTCTGCGGACCGACCAACCGCCCGTGCTTTCGCTTCCAATCGCAAACCCAAATATCGACGGCGGTATCGTTCAAAGAATCCAAGTGCCGCGTCTTGGCGCGCGGCAGCGACGTTACCCGCCCTCCGGCGCGGTAGTATACGTAGACGAATAGTCCTCTCTGACGTTGCCACCATGCCATGCGCCCCTCCTTCTGAGAATTTGAAGAAGGTTTCGGCGCGTGCAAGTGGCTTAGCAGGTGCTAAGCTAAAATCGCTAAGCAGAAAAGTGGCTTACGCAAACGAACGCCCCGGTTTTATCAACCGGGGCGGCATGTTCGTTGGTAGCGGGGGACGGATTTGAACCGCCGATCTTCGGGGTATGAGTTCGCCGCACGTATCTTGCCTGCCTTTTTGGCCTTTCAGATCAGCTTATTACACGCCTATACATCCTTGTCAATCTTGGCTAACTTGCCGGCTTCCTTGCCTCTGTGGCCCGAAAAGTGGCCCGAAGGACTGTGACTTGAAAAGAGCAAAGAAAGAGCCGGAGCAGCTAAAGGATCCAGCCGAGGTACGGGAGACCTTCTCCGACCTCATGGACCTGGCTG
>JAYVBB010000372.1:0-4463 GCA_043750715.1 Pseudomonadota bacterium
CAGCGTCCCCGGCTCGGCAAAGATCACGGGCTCGAGGTTCACCCCGGCGAACGAGCCCGAGCCGACTTTCGCCGAGAGGTCGAGGCCCGCCGTCGCGAGATGCCAGGCGACGGGAAGCCCGAGGGCCAGCGCGACGACGGCAGCCAGACCGGCAAGGGCCACTGCCTCGGTGAGGATCAAGCGCAAAAGTTCGTTCGGCAGCATGCCGACCGCTTTCATGATCCCGTACTCGTGCATGCGATCGTAAACGGTCATGAACATCGTGTTCAGGATCAACCCCCCGAGGGCGAGGTAGGTGAACGCCATCGTGAAGTAGACGGTGACCGAGAGCAACGCGATCATCCGCGCCAGCAGCGGTTTCAGCTCCCGCCACGTTTTCACTTCGACGGCTTCGACGGCAGCGGCGACGGCTTTCACGCGCGCCAGGTCGGCCGCCGTCAACTCGCCGGAAGCCTTGCCGACCGCGAGCTCGTGCAAGCCGTCAGGCATTCGCAACGCCTCGCGAAAGGCACTCAAGCCGAGAAAGACGCCGCGGTCGTCGAGGTCCTTGTTCACGGCTTTCAGCACTCCCGCGACCTGAAACACTTCGGAAGCGAGCGAGCCGTCGAACGCCTGGCCGAGCAGCACGAGCTCGCCACCAGGGCGCGCGTTCAGCCGCCGGGCCAAACTTTTGCCGAGCACGACCTCGCGCGGCCGCGCCGCGTCGAGCCAGTGGCCGGCCGCGAGGTGGTGGGAGAGCTTCGTTACCGTGGCCTCCCCCTCCGGATCGACGCCCCGGGCCTCGGCGCCGGCCGAGATCTCGCCCTGGGCGACGAGTACCGATGCCTTGACGCGCGGCGCGGCAGTAAAACCCGCCGCAACCAGGCTGGAACGGAGCTCGTCACCCCGCTGGATGCGGTCGTAGGGACTCTGCGACTTGAGGTAGCGCGGATGATGGAGCTGCGCCTGGCCTAGCTCGAGGCTCGTCGCCGCTTCCCGCAACGCGCTGGTGAAACCGTTCGTAAGCGAGCCCCAGACCAGCATCGACGCGGTCGCCGCTCCGAGTCCGACCGCCTTGAGCGCGGTTCTGCCGGGATTACGGCGGAGGTTCTTCAGAGCAAGGCGGGCGATGCTCATGGATTTTGCAAGCGCGACAGGCTGAAGAAGTCGGCTTGCATCGTCACCGTCCGGTCGATGCGCTCATAGTGCAGCTCAGTGTATTCCGCGGGACGGTCGGCGGGAACGACGCGCACGCGCGACGGTGCTTTCCTCCCGCCGAGGTCCTGGATCTCGGCGAACGTGATCGTCCTGAGCGGAGCGTCCTTCTCGTCGAGGAACGTCTGGCGGCTCGGGATCTTCGTGGTCCGGTCGAGCTCCATGACGACCTTGGACCAAGGCACGGCCGCCGAGGGTTTCGGCTTGAGCTCGATCGTCCACTGCTCAGCTGCGCCTTCGCCGCGTTTGACCAGCAGCTTCGACTCGTAGTCGTCCGCGAAGCGGCTGCCCCTGAGCAAGTCGTCGTTGCTGAAATGGCTCCCCATCCAGGAGCCGGAACGCAGCGCGGCGCTGATTTTCACCGTCCGCCCGATCTTCGGCAGGAAGTTGTAGACGTCCTCGCCGTTCTTGAGGGTCGACGTGCCTTTCTCCTTGGCAGGCGACACGATGCGGATCAATGTGTGCTCCTTGCCGTCGACCCAGTAGGTCAGGCGAAGCACGCGCTCGTAATGCTCCGATTTGACGGTCATCGCGACGTCGGCCGTCGAGCGGGCGCCGAACCAGAGATTGTCGACTTCCGCGACGACCGCCGCGACGTCGTCGGCGGCCCGGAGCGGCGTTGGGAAAGCGCAGGGCGCGACGGCGAGGAGCAGCAGCGCCGTTTGGCATTTGCGCGGCCATGACATAAAATACTCCAAGGAAAATCCCATGTTTAGGGTAATTCAATTCGACCGGGCCAGCAACGTGAACCGCGACTTCCTCCATCGTCGTCCTTGGCTTCCTTTGGTCTGGCTGTTCAACGCCGGCTGGACGACGTCCCTCTTCGTGATGCATGCGATCCTGCACGCCACCTGCCGCTTCCGGTTGGTCGGCACGGAGCATCTCGCGGGGCGCGAAAACTTCATTTTCGCGGCTTGGCACGTGCATGCCGTTCCCTACTGCGTCTGCTTCTGGAAGGTGCGCCGGCAGATGGTGCTGATAGGCAACGACGACTGGTTCATGACGCCAATTCACCTCTTTCTGCGAGGTAAGGGAGTGCGCCGGCTCCTGTCGATGAACGCGCCGAACGTCGTCGGCGAGACGGTGGCGCTGCTGAAGCAAGGCCATTCGACCGTGATCTATCCCGACGGCCCCGGCGGGCCGGCGCGGCGCATGAAGCGTGGCTTGATGGCGCTCGCGATGCAATCGGGTCTGCCCGTGCTGCCGATGCACGCAGAGACCACGGCGGCCTGGGTCTGGCGACGGTCGTGGGACGGTAAACGCATCCCCCTCCCCTTCAGCACGGTGACGCTGACCTTTCACGCTCCGGTGACGGTCACTCCCGAGGGCTCCAAGGAGGCCCAAAGGCGCATTCTGGCGGCCTTGGGCTGAGCTCACAGCGCGCCACGTACTTGGCTACGGTCGCCATCAGCTGGCCGAAATTGATCGGCTTGCGAAGGTGCGCGGTATAGCCGACGTTCAGGCACTTCTGCCGAACCTCACTCATGGCATGCGACGTCAGAGCGATGATGAATGTCCATGAGCACTAGGTCGTGGGCGCCCCGATGCCCGTGTCCGAGACGCCAAAGTCCCTGCGGTACCTACTCGAGCAAGGTCGCCCGGTAAGCCCAGGTCTTCGTGCCGTCTTTCGTCGTGACGATGCCGTCGTGCGTCGCCATTTGGAAAGCTGCGAAGACACCGGCATTGCCGTCCTCGCTGCCGCCCTGCTCGAACGCCACCGAACCGTCTTCGTTCACGGCGAATGTCTTGAAATTGGTTTCGGTGACGTAGGTCGGTCCGCCGTACGCCGTATCGTTGGCCGCGCCGTTGTTGTCGGTGGGCAAAGCCGAGGTCTCGGTGTAGAGCGTTCTGCCGTAGGCCATCAGCCCTTTGCCGTCGGCATCCACTGGAACGATTACCAGAGCATTCGCCTTGGTTTCGTCGAAGACGGCCGCCCCGACGGAGGCAGCCAGGTAGTGCGTCACCGCGAAACGTTTCATCGTTGCTTTGCCGTCACCGATGTAGGGAATCAGCGCAGGATACGTCATGCAGAAGCCTTTGCCGCTGTTGCCGCCGTCCGTCGAGCCGTCCATTTTGCAGCCGCCCTTGCCGTTCGAGACACTTGTGCCGAAATTGGCCGCCTCCGTGTTGTCGACGAGAACGGTCAAAACGCTGTCGGAGCCCGACGAGACCGTGACGCCGGGACTCAGGAGCACGTTCTTGGTCGAGCAGGACCAGTTGCCCACTTCCGCTTCCTCGGCGGCACCCGTACCGGCGTCGTCGATGCCACCCGCCGCGGCGGCATCGGTTCGCCACGTCGTGCCGGCGAAATCGGCGCTGCCTTTGAGGTAAGCTACCGTCGCGGTCGTGCCGCCTTTTCCTTCGGCGCAGGTATATAGGGATAGGCGCTCATACGTCCCGGGACGGATCGATGCCTTGCCGGCAGCAGTGGCGAGGGCGTCGAGCGCTTCCTGATTCGCGAGATCGACGAGGCAATCCGCCTCCGCCGCATTCGCGCATGCATAGAGGTTCTGCTCTTCCTGCCCCGTGTCGTCCTTCGCGATCGTGATCTTCATGACCGGGAGTTTGAGGCCGGTCGGGGTAAAGCTCAGCGTGTCGGTGACGAAGTTGGCCGTCAGCGACTCTCCGCGCGCCAGTCTCAGTCCGGCCGACGAGTCCGCGGAAAGAGTCAGAGCGATGGTTCCGGATCCCGCTTCGCCGCCGTTGCCGCCGGGCGTATTGCCATCGTCCCCATCGTCATCGTCGTCGTCTTTTTTCTTTTTGCTGCAGGCGACGCTCAGCACGAGGCCGAAACCTAGAAACAAGGGGAGTAAACGCATAAAACTCTCCGTTTCAAAATCGCGAATTTGGCGGCTAAGGAAGCATTCTACCACGGATGCCGGCCCTCCGGATTTCACCGGACCTTGGTTCCGCGAACGTTCCGAGTGATGACTTTGCTCGCACCACAACCGAAAAATCCCAGCAAATTCGAATAGATTTCGACTACCCCGGGCCATTTGATTGGCCATTCTCCGAACCTTCGTCAGCCGGTACTCGACGATCGCCGGGTTTCCCGGTAGATCAATAGGCAACGAAATCAGGAGAAAAATCGATGCTCATTCGCTCTCTATTCCTTTCGCTCGCGTTTTTCGCTCAGGCGGCTGCCGCCCAAGACACCGTCACGCTTCTCGACCGCGGCGAACCCTATGACGTCATGGTCGCCGACGGCGGCACGCTGTGGGTGGGCCAGTCCCGTTTGAACTTCAACAGCGACTATCGCCTTGAAGCGT
>JAYVBB010000373.1:0-2516 GCA_043750715.1 Pseudomonadota bacterium
GATGTGCCCGTTGAAGACGACGACGGTGTCGTCCGGTCCCTGTTTTAGCGAAAATTCCAGCGTCATACCCGTACAGTACCAAATTCCCGGCCGGAATTGAATCCTAGTAGCGATAGGTGGGGCGCCGTCAGTTCCTCACGGTCCCTTCGCAAGCCACTTGGCCGCCGAGGCGCAAGGGGAACTCGGCGCGGAGGTTCGTGCCCGCCACGACGCCGAAGGAGGAGACTTCCCCGGTGAACGGCGCCGGCACGTCGGTCGAGAAGCGGACGGCGAGGAGGCTGCTCAGGGGGAACGAGACCAGGACGTTGGTGACGACCTCGTTGCCGAATCCGTCGATCTCGACGACCTTCAGGGTCAGTTTCTGGCTGGGCGAGAGGTCCAGGTCGAAGCTCTGAGCCTCGGCCCCTTCGGCCTTGCTCGAGCAGGAGCCTTGGAATTTGACGTCGCCCGCCTGGGCGGTGGCGGAGGCCGCCAGAAAAGTCACGGAAGCCACGAGTTTCGAGAGTTGCATGGTCTGTCTCCAGGTTGTGGGGTGGTGCCCCGAGGGCAAGGAGAGTAGTAAAATATGGCACCAAAACAGGCAAGCCATGGTATAAAAGTATCAATAAGTTGTACCAAAGGACCTTAAAGGTGAGCGCCTCCGAAAAAGCCGTCCTCTTCGCCGCCCTGAAGGCCGTTCTGAAGGAACGCAAGGTCACCTACAAGGACCTGGCGGAACGCACCGGCACTTCGGAGTCGTCGATCAAGCGCCTCTTTTCGATCGAGGAGTGCTCGCTCTCCCGGCTCACGGACATCCTGGGAGCCGTCGACATCGCGCTCATGGACCTGATGGAGTACGCCAGCCAACGGCGCATCGACGTCAGCGCCTTCACGCTCGAGACGGAGGCGTTCTTCGCCGAGTCGTTGGACTACTTTTTCATTTACCGGAAGCTCTTCCATCACCGGAGCGTCGCCGAGGTCATGCGGCGCGAGAATCTGACGCGCGCGCAGATGACCAAGTACCTGCGGAAGCTCGACGAGCTCGACATCGTCAAATGGCTGCCGGAAGACCGGATCCAGTTCCTCCACGGGGAATACCTGAAGTTCCGGGACGACGGGCCGCTGAAGACCGCCGTCTACAAAGCTTGGGCGCCGAAGCTGCACGACGCGGCGCTCAAGAACATGGGGGACGGTGCCCACGGCCTCCGCCTGTTCAGTGCGCGCTGCACTCCGGAGCTGAAGGCCGACTTTCAGCGCGAGCTGGAAGAGCTGGTCGCCCGCTTCATCCGGCGCGCCTCGATCGAGCTCAAGACGCAGCCCGCCGCGGTGGAACCCTTGGCCGTTTCCGTCGCCATGGCGCCGCTGCGTGTCGGGTTGGACGCGTCCGATTTCACCTGACGTCGCTCACAGGGTCTTCAGATACTCCAGCATGTCGGCCAATTCTTCCGGACGGTCATGCCAGTACTCGCCCATCTCGTCATGACCCGAGTTCGCCATGCCCTCGAGCCTCGTATCGAACGCGGCGCCGGCCGCTTTCCCTTGTTCCCACGAAAAGCCCAGCTTTTCCTGGTCGTAGGTCAGGTCGCCGCGCACGAAGACCGCCGGCCTCGCACTCGGTACCAGCAAGTGAAAGAGAGTGGGGACCGAACCGTTGTGAAGGTAAGGGGCGCGGGCCCAGATCCCTACGAGCGGGTCCGCCGTGTAGCCGCGCAGGCTGGCCGAATTTTCTTCGTTGGCAACGGTCGGCGGGACCCTCACGAGCTCCTCGTCGGTCATGCGTCGGCCGAGGCGTGTCGGCGAGCCGTTTTCGTTGCGCTCCTCCGCCACGTGGCAAAACAGCTTGTACTTGTCCAAAGCTTTACGCTCGTCGATGTAGTCGCACGCCTTCTGGTACAGGACGGTGATTTCGTCTCTGATTGCCACAGAGATGACGCGGGTGCGGTTCGACGACGTGCCGCTTTTGGGATAGGGGTGAATTTCGCTGGCGCCCGGGTAGTGGCAGCTGGCGCAATGTTCTTCGTAAAGCAGTCCGCCGCGTGCCGCCGCCTTCGCGTCGACCGCGAAGGGATACGGCGGGGCCGGCAACGAGCGGGTGAGCTCGAGGGCGGAGAGATTGACGTCGTAACTGATCAGGGCCGGATCGCCGACCTGAGACAGGGCCGTGATCAATGGCCGTACTTCGGGGATGTTTTGCGAGCCGTCCCAGTTGGCGGCACCACGCCGCTTTTGCATGAACGTGGCATGGTAGTCGACCATCCCAGGGAACGGCGACAGGATGCTTTCCGCCCGATTCGTGGAGTTTTGCACGTCCCGGACGACCAGTCCGCGGGCGACTCCCATCCCGAAGGAGTCGACATGTCCCGGATGCGGCTGGGCAAGGCTCGGCTTCAGCGGGTCCTGCTTGTCGAACGCTTTGCCCTTCGCTTCGACGGCAGCGAAAACCAAGCTGCCGACGTTGCCGCCTTTCTTAAGCTCGGAAAAGAGCCCTTTGACCGTTCCCACGGCTTCGCGAGCCGCCAGGTCCTTCGCGAAGGCGA
>JAYVBB010000374.1:0-8963 GCA_043750715.1 Pseudomonadota bacterium
ACTACGCTCGTCGGCCACTGCGTCAACCTCTTGCCAATCCATGCGGCAGTGCCGCTCGCCCGGCCATTCAACCAGCTGCTAGGTGACTTGCGCGGCAAGGTGCTCGACGCCTTCGACCACCAGCAGTTCACCTACGGCACTCTGCTCAGGAAGCTCCCGATCGAGCGCGATCCTGGGAGGTCGCCGCTCGTCGCCGTCATGTTCAACCTCGATCAGGGGCTGAGCGAGGCGCAGCTGGCGTACGACGGGTTGAAACCGTCCTTCGTCACGACACCCCGGCACTACGAGAACTTCGAGCTTTTTCTCAACGTCATCGAGATCAGCGGCACGACGACCCTCGAATGCCAATACAACACCGACCTGTTCGGGGAGAGCGAGATCCGCTCCTACCTCGAATCCTACGTTCACATTCTGGAGAACATCGCGGCGGCTCCCACAACCGCAGTGGGATCGCTCGGGATGCTGACCGAAGCCGCGAAACGGCGGCTCGTCGAGGACTTCAACCGTACCGCAACGGCGGGCGAGCAACCCGTTTCGCTCGTCGCGCTGTTCGAAGCCCAAGCCGCGAAGTCGGCGCGCAGCCCCGCGGTGACGGGCTGCGGTCGCACTCTGACTTACGGCGACCTCAATGCCCGCGCCAACCACCTGGCGAAACGGCTCGGCGAGGCGGGCATCCGCCCGGGCGAGCTGGTCGGCATCGCGATGGAGCGTACCCCTGAGCTGCTCGTAGGCTTACTCGGGATCATGAAGGCCGGCGCCGCCTACGTGCCGATCGACCCGACCTATCCCCCGGCGCGCCTGCAAGCCATGTTCGAGGATTCGCGCCTCCGGGTGCTCGTCTCCACCGCCGACGTCGCCCAGGTGCTGCCCGCCCACCAGGCGAGAGTGCTCCTGCTCGACGACGGGCGTGCGGACGCCAACCCGGCGCTGCCGGAAGGAGCGCGCGATCTCACCGCTTACGTGATCTTCACTTCGGGCTCGACCGGGCGTCCCAAAGGGGTCGCGGTGCCCCAGGGAGCCGTGGCGAACTTCCTCGCCAGCATGAAAAAATCTCCCGGCATGGTCGCCGACGACGTGCTCCTCGCCGTGACGACGGTCTCGTTCGACATCCACGTGCTCGAACTCTACCTGCCGCTCGTTTCGGGAGCGCGGTTGGTCCTCGCGACGAAAGACGAAGCCGTCGACGGCATGCGCCTGAAAGACATGATCGTCGAGAACCAGATTACGGTCCTCCAGGCCACGCCCGCGACCTGGCGCATGCTGCTCGACGCCGGCTGGATCGGCAAAAAGGCCCTGAAGGCTCTGTGTGGAGGCGAGCCGCTGCCCGGCGAGCTCGCCGACAAGCTGCTTCCCCACGTCCGCGCGCTCTGGAACATGTACGGACCCACCGAGACGACGGTGTGGTCGACCTGCTTCGAGGTCAAAGACCCGCGCGCCAAGATTCTCGTCGGCCGCCCGATCGACAACACCACCTGCTACATCGTCGACCAGGAGCTCGAGCTCGTGCCGGCGGGCGTCGCCGGCGAGCTGCTGATCGGCGGCCTGGGCGTCACCAAAGGTTACGTCGGTCGGGACGACCTGACGGCGGAGCGCTTCGTTCCGGATCGGTTCTCGGGCAAAGGCCGGCTCTACCGCACGGGTGACCTCGCCCGCTTCCACCCCGACGGGCGCATCGAATGCCTCGGCCGTACCGACACGCAGGTGAAGCTCCGCGGCTTCCGCATCGAGCTCGGTGAGGTCGAGACGGCTCTCGCGCGCCATCCCGCCGTTGCCGCCGCCGTGGCAGGGGTGCGCGAGCGCGCTCCCGGCGACCCCCGCCTCGTGGCGTGGTACGTCGAGAAAAAGGGCACGTCCACGACGGCGGGGGACCTTCGGCAAAGCCTCAAAGGCTCCCTCCCCGAGTACATGATTCCGCAGCTCTTCCTGAGTGTCGCGGAGCTGCCGCTGACGCCCAACGGCAAGGTCGACCGCAAGCGCCTCCCTTCGCCGCTCGCCGGCGAGGCAACCGTCGAACGTGCCAAAGTCAAACGCGCGCCAATCGTCCGCCGCACCGTCGTGCCGAAGTCCCAGAAAGTCACGCTCCTGCAACAGCGCCTGCTCGACTACGAGCGGCTGACTCCCGGCACGGCGCTCTACAACCTGCCGACCGGCTTCCGCCTCATGGGGCGTCTCGACGTCCCGGCGCTCGAGCGGGCCGTCCGGGACTTCGGCTCAAGGCACGAAATGCTGCGCACGCGCTTCGTCCGGAGCGGCAACGAATGGCTGCAAGAGGTCGACGACGACGCGGCTCCGCGCCTCGCCGTCCACGACCTGGCGGGTCGGGATCCCGCGGAGCTCGAGGCATTCCTGAAACAGGAATTCCAGAGCATCGCCGAACGCCCCTACGATCTGACGAAAGCGCCGCTTTTCCAGATTGCGCTCTACCGCCTCTCAGACGCGGAAAACGTGCTTTTCATGATGGCCCATCACGCCATCTGGGACGGCTGGTCCTTCGACATCTTCGTCAAAGAGCTTTCGGCGCTGTACGACGCCTATGCCGAGGGGAAGGCGTCGCCTTTGGCGCCGGCGCCCTTATCGTACGGTGATTTTGCCTCGTGGTACGCCGGCGAACTGGCGCGCGGGTCGTTCCAAGAGCCAGACACTTACTGGAAAAAACAGCTAGCCGACTCGCCTCCCCCGCCGACCCTGCCGATGGCGAAGCTCCGTCCGGCCCATCCTACCGGACGAGGTCGCTCGACCAGCTACACGATGCCGCGCGATCTCGCGAACGCCCTGACCGCGGTCGGCAAGGAGTCGGGGGCCACGCTCTTCATGGTCCTGCTCGCGGCCTACAAAGTCCTGATCCACCGCCTGGCCGCCACCGACGACGTCACGGTGCTGACGCCCGTCCGCGGCCGTGGCGAAGCGGAGCTCGAAGGCATCGTCGGCTGCTTCGTCAACCAGATCGCGCTGCGGAGCCGCATCGCGCCTGAAGCTTCTTTTGCCGCCTTCTTGAAGCAATGCCGGCAGACCTCTCTCGAAGGGATGAGCCGTGATGAGCTGCCTTTCGCTCTCGTCGCCGACCGGACCCCCGCGCGCGTCGGCTTTTCGTTCCAGGACGCGCGCGAGCGCGCAACGAGCTTCGGGAAACTCCCTTACAAGCAGATCAACGTCGAGCCGGCGGCCTGCGGTGGCGACCTCAACTTCTGGGTCAAAGAGAGCCATGAAAATCTGACCGGCAGCATGAACTACGCGACGGATCTCTTTGACGAAGCGGGAATCCGCGACCTTCTCTCGTCTTACAATGCGTTGCTATATGCCATCGTGCGCGATCCGGCGACGCCGCTGGCCGACTTGGCGACGTCGCTGAACGATCTTCGCATCGCTCCTGTCAAAGGCTGGCTCGAAAACGTCGCACGGATCGAAGCCGAGGCGCACAGCCACCCCGACGTCGCGGGAGCTGCGGTCATCGTCCTGCCGGGAACGGGCCAGGAGCCGCGTCTGGCGCTGCATTTCAAGCTGAAAACCGGTAGGACGCTCACTCCCACGGATCTGCGCCGCCACGTGCGGGACGCACTCGGTGACGGGCTCTGTCCCAGCGTCGTCAGCGAGGCGGATTCACTCGACAAGCAGGCGCTGACGGCGTCCTACCACGTGCCGGCCGCCGAGGAAGGCGCCGACGCCGCGCCGCCGGCGACCAAAGCCGAAAAAGTCCTGGCCCGGATCTGGGGCGAGCTTCTGGGCCTGCCCGTGAAGAACAAACGCTCCAACTTCTTCGAGGTCGGCGGGCACTCGCTGCTCGCGATCCAGATGCTCGCCCGGATCGAAAAGGAAACGGGAGTCAAGGTCACGCGGATGGCCGTGACGCTCAATACGCTCGAGCAGATGGCCCAAACCATGGGACTCGACGCGACGCCCGAAGGCGCGCCGGCCGACGCGGAAGTCGAAGCGGCCGTGCCGACCAACACCATGGTGCCGGTTTACTTCGGCCGGTCCGACGCGCGCCTGTTCGGCATTCACTACCCACCGAAGGTCCGGCCCTCCCGCGCCTCGGGCGTCCTTCTTTGCTATCCCGGGCCGGAAGAATACATGCGCGTGCATTGGGTCTTCCGGAACCTCACCCAGGCCCTGACCAAGGCCGGATTTCCGGTGTTCAAATTCGACTACTTCGGAACCGGGGATTCGGCCGGTTCGTGGGGTGACGGCGACGCCGCGACCTGGCGAAACGACATCGCGACGGCGGCCGAAGAGTTTCGCGCGATGGCCGGCATCAAACGCCTTTCGGTCGTGGGCGCACGCCTCGGTGCGGCGCTGGCGGCGACGTTGGCCGACGCCGGCCCGCTCGACGAGCTCGTGCTCTGGGACCCGGTCGTCTCCGGGAAAACCTACGTCGACGAGCTGCGCGCGCTGCAGACCCGACGCCTCGCGAACAGCCGTTATCCTTTGGAGCGGCACCTGACCAAAGCAGCTCCGGAACTCCTGGGATACCCTTTCCCCGCGACGCTCGAGCAGTCCTTGAAAGAAATCGACCTGACGGCGGCGCGGCTCGTCTCCAGCCAGCACATGACGCTTGTGACGTCGGAGCCGCATGGCGACTACGACCGCCTGACGGCCAAACTTGCCGGCAAAGGTTTCGCACGGCACGACGTCGACGATCCTTGCCGCTGGCGGACGCAGGAGCTCCTGGAGCAGGCGATACTTCCGGCCAAAATCGTCCAGAAGATCGGCGAAATCCTGACGGGGGTGGCGTGAGAGAAAAGGCTTTCAATTTCGGCGCTGGCAACGGCCTGCTCGGCGTCCTGACCGAGCCGCAGGAAGCAGCCGAGGGCCGGCCCGTGGTCCTGTTCTCGAACGTCGGCATTTCGCACCGGGTCGGCCCCTTCCGGTTGAACGTCGAGCTGGCGCGCCGTCTGGCGGCGATGGGGTTCCCCTGCTTCCGCTTCGACTTCTCGGGTCTGGGCGACGGCGAGGCGAGCCGCGACGGCCGCACCGACCAGCAGCGCGCCGTTTCGGAAGCACAAGCGGCGATGGACCTGCTGACGAAGCGCACGGGCGCGACGAAGTTCGTGATGGTCGGTCTCTGCTCCGGCGCAGACAAGACACACATCGTCGCCTCGGCCGATCCCCGGATCGTCGGTACGGTCTTCATCGACGGCTACGCCTACAAGACCCTGCTCTTCTACTTCATCCGCTACACGCTCCGCTTTCTGGAGTGGAAGCGACTCAAAGTCTTCGTCAAATCCAAGCTTGCCCCGAAGCCGAAGGACGGGACGGAAGCCTACCGAGCGATCATCGCCAGCCCCGACCGGGCCGGCGTCGAACGCGAGCTGAAGGCGATGGCGGACCGAGGCTGCCGCCAGCTGCACCTGTTCACGGTGAGCACCGACTACACCTACAACTACGCGCGCCAGTTCTGGCACATGTACCCGGCGCTCAAGGGCGCCCCCGGCGTCACGACGGAGCGCTACCCGTCGGTCGACCACACTTTGTCGATGGTCGCGATGCAGCAGCTGTTCGTCGAGCGCATCTGCCTTTGGATGAGCGGGTTCTAGCGCTGGCGGTACGTCACCACGATCGTGCCGGCGAGGTAGTCGTGGAGCGCGCGGTGGCGTTGGTTCATGAGCGGGAAGAGAAAACCGATGCCGAACAGGGCGGCGGACAAGAGCTTCCCGATCGACTCGCGCACGACGACGCGGCCGAAGCCGATCTCGGGGTTGCAGTTGGCGCGGATGACGCGCAGACCGACGATGCGTTTGCCTAGCGTCTGCCCGAAGAGCAGGGTCGGCGCGATGAAGTAGATCATGAGCAGGGCAACGGCGAGCGCCGCCGAAAATCCCCAGTATTTGGCGGTGAGGCCATAAGCCTCGAGCTTCGCCAGGTAGCGCTGGAACGGCAGGTGCAGGATGACGTTGAGTGGAGCGGAAAGGACGAGGTCGAGCCAGAGCGCGTACCAGCGGGCTACGAGCCCGGCGGTCCGATAAACGGTGAAGTCCTCGGCTGCATCGTGAAGAATGACCGGGCGGTAGGCCTGGTAAGGAGACGATTCGACGACCTGGAGCTGCGTCTTCATGCGGACCTCGGTCGGACGTTGGCAAGCTGCGCCGCGATGTGAGCGGAAAGCATCGATTCCGGATGATAAGTGAGGAACGTCGCCAAGGCGTTCTGATTCTCGGAGCTGGGCGTGATGCTCCCGAGCAGCTGGGCAGCGGTGCTCTCCACCGACGAGACCTTTACCGAGAGCGGGAACTTGGTCAGGAAGAAGTCATAGAGGCGAAGCCCTAGCATCGGGTGACCCTGGCTCAGGGCGAAGTCGCCCAGCCGCAGCACGTTCACCTGGCCGAGGTTGCCGAGGTAGATCCGGTAGGGCATGTAGAGGGGAATCTGGCTCAGGATCTTGCAGGCGTAACGCATCTCGCCTTTTTTGGCGTTCACGGCGCAGACCGTCTGCAAATGCTCGATCAGAAACTGGCGGCCGGAATGGAAGAGCGGCGCATTGCGCTCGGCTTCTGAAACCTTGGCCCAGCGCAGGAAGTTGGCCACGGCGACTTCCATGGCGTGCACGTTGTCCGGATTGACGCGGACCATGTCAGTCGCGCGCTGGAGGATGTGGGCCATATCCCGGCTCTGCTCGAGCTCCATCATGTCCTTCATCTCGGTCTCGTAGATGAAGGGCTGGGGCAACCGGCGCACGAGGACGACGACGAGCGCGAGCAAAGCACCCGTGAGCAGACCCGAAAGATGGGCGAAGTGAGCGACCCGCGCCGTCGCGACGTTGGAAAAGCCGGAATCGAAGCCGCCGCTGATGTCGGAGAGGACGAACAGCAGGGGGAAGCAGTACTTCACGTCGGCGAAGAACCGCGTCCCGAAGTACGCCTTGCGCGGGAGCCAGACGAGGAACGTCATCCGGCAGCGGTAGAAGAAGACGAGGAACATGCCCATCACGGCGCTGACGTTGGCCGAGCCGCCGAGCGCGATCGTGTCGCTGCTGCCGAAGAAAGCCGCGTGGACAGCCATGCCGACGGTGCCGCCGATGATGATGGTCGCCAGATAGACCAGGCGGTTGGTCCGCTGCTCGACATAGGCGCCGAAGATGATGAAGGCGACCAGGTTGCTGAAGAGGTGCATCAGCCCACTGTGGCGCAGCTGAGAAAACGCGAGCGAAGCGGTGTTGATGTTGCCTTTGACCAGGCACCGCTCCGCGGCGCAGACCTTCACCAGGTTCTTCCGGTAGAGCTTCACGGCCTGCCGGTAGACCTGGTAGTTCTTCAGCCGTTTGATGGAGCCTGCCTCGACCCGGTGGCTGTCGAGGAAGTTCCAGAGGATGTCCTTATAGAGGTAGCACTGGCGCGAGTCGGTGCAGTCTTCGAGCTGGTTCTTCAGCTTGTCGGCCTTCGCGGACTCGGCCATCATCGCCGGCGTATCCATTTTCTTGACCAGCGGGTAGCCCTGGGCTCCCATCTTCGCGGGGAACCCCGGCCACACCAGGATCGAGTACTCGGCGCAGTTTTTGTTCTTGCCGCCACGGCTCACGCAGTACTCGACGAAGAGTTTCCGGGAAGCGTCACGGACGCCGCTTTTCGCGACGGCGGTGAGAATCCCGTCCATGACGCCGTCGCTCGATCTTTCGACGACGAACGCCAGGATCCACACCAGTACGAGGGTGACGCTCACCAGCGGAAACCGCCGGAGCTTGGTGCCGAGGCCTAACGGCAAAACGATCATCACACCCTCTAGGATTAGTCCCTAACATCCCGGAGGGTTTTCGGCGGATTTTGCAGAAGGTTTAGGGGCTTTCACGCGAACGGTCAAAGACCGGCGGAAAACCCTATGGTTTCGGAGAATTGAATTGGCTCAGCTGGCGCTGGACTGGCGAGCTGGCGAGGCGCGGACGGAAGCGGCGAAGCCGTGGTCCGGGATTAGGAAGGGGTGCTTGTACTGCTCGGGCGGGGTGCCGGAGTCGACCCGCTTGGCGCGAAGCGCCTGGAACGCTCCGTTGCGAGCCCGCGTGACGCGGACGGGACCGAGCCGGCCGCTGCGGCGCTTTTCGGCGTATTCGAAGTTCGCCTGCTGGAGCTGCTGGTCGAGCAGGCGCTCGATCATCGCAGCGAGGTCTTTCGGCGGAAACGCCGCCTCCTCGATCAGCATTTCGTAGTGGCCGGGATCGCCGAAGGACGGCGCGACGACGTATTCCCCGACGTAGACGTCGAGTTGCTTTTGCACCGCGCTGACGGCTTGCGTCACCTGGAAGGCGGAAAGCTTTTCGCCGGTGAGATTGGCGATCTGGCTGCCCTTGTGCAGGAACGTCAGGAGCGGCGCCGTGCCGTCCCGGCCCTCGCAGCGCACGACGTCCGAAATGTCGTAACGGAACAGGCCGCCCGAAGTCGTCAGTACGACGTAGTAGTTTTGGCCCTTTTCGAGCTCGTGGGCCAGAAGAACGCGCGGATTCGGGGAGTCCCGTTCGCCTTCAGGGATGAACTCGTAAAAGCTGCCGGTGACGTTCAGGACGCCGAAGGAGACGTTGTCCTGCAGCGGAATCGTCATGCGCGCTTCGCTGGCCGAAAGACCGTGGTCCCGTAGCGGCAGCTCGCCGTAGTACTCGGGCAGTTGCTTGAGATACGAAGAAAGCGTGCCACCCTGCCAAACGCAGAGGAGCGCGAGCTTCCAGGCGTCCTTGGGATAGAGGTGGCCGCTCGCCTGGGCGATGGCGTCATGATGGCCCAGGTTAGGCATGTCCCGAGCAAGATATCGGCGGTCGTAAACTGATCGCCCATCAAATAGGTGCGGCCATCCGCGAGGGCGGTCTCCACATGCCGCAATTGCTGCCTGAAATATTCCCCTGCCGTCGCCACCACCTCGGGGGAGTCGGGGTAAAGATGGCCGAGGTTAGTACCGTGCCGCCGTGCTCAAGGCGGCGACTCCGGGCAGCTACACGTTCATCCTGCGTGCCAACCGTGAATTGCCGCGCCGCCTGTTGCATCCGAAGC
>JAYVBB010000375.1:0-5505 GCA_043750715.1 Pseudomonadota bacterium
GGGCTATAGATAGCGCAATAGATGATCGTATTCGTAAGGGCGCCGACGAAGCCAACCGGGCGAAGAGCCATTTCCTGGCGAACATGAGCCACGAGATCCGGACGCCGCTGGGCGCGATCGTCGGCTTCGCCGAGTTGATGGAAGATCCCGACCAGACTCCCTCGGACCGGGACGACTGCATCGCGACGATCATCCGCAACGGCGATCACCTGCTGAGTCTGGTCGACGACATCCTCGATCTCTCGAAGGTCGAGGCGGGGCACCTCCAAATCGAGCGTAAGCCGTTCTCCCTGCCGGAGTTCGTGCGCGAGCTGCGGCTTCTTTTCGGATCACAGGCTCTCGACAAGGACATTTCCTTCGAAGTCCTCGCGGACGGCCCGGTGCCGCTGGCGCTCCACTCCGATCCGATGCGGGTGCGGCAGATCCTCGTGAATCTTCTGAGCAACGCCATCAAGTTCACGGAGCGCGGGGGCGTCACGGTGACGATCCGCCTTTTGCCGGCCTCGGGTGACGCACGGGCGAGCCTCGAGTTCCAGGTGAAGGATACCGGCTGCGGCCTGTCGGACGAGCAAAGCAGAAAACTCTTTCAGCCGTTCATGCAGGCGGATTCGTCGACGACGCGCCGATTCGGAGGGACAGGCTTGGGCCTGGCTCTTTCCCGTCGCCTCTCGCAGGCCCTCGAAAGCGATCTTCTGCTCGTCGAAAGCGCCCCCGGCAAGGGCAGCGTTTTCTCTTTACGGGTTCCCTGCGAGAATCCCGGCGAACTGCTCCCGGACCTCGACGACGAGCCCGGCGAACCCGCGCGTCCGGGCAGCCGTGCGCATTCCCGGGAACTCGCCGGCCTCCGCATTCTGCTCGTCGAAGACACGCTGGACATCCAGCGCCTCGTTACGCGGATTCTCGAAGCAGTCGGCGCCGACGTCGAGACGGCGAAGAACGGCGAAGAAGGCGTGACCAAGGCTCTGCGCGGTCGCTTCGACGTCGTTTTGATGGACGTGCAGATGCCGGTGCTCGATGGTTACGAGGCGACCAAACGCATGCGAGCCGGGGGCTTCACTGGGATCGTGATCGCCCTGACGGCGCACGCGATGAAAGAGGAACGCGAGCGCTGCCTCGCGGCCGGTGCCGACGACCATCTGACCAAGCCGATCGGTCGCACCCGGTTGATCGAAACGATCGCGCGTCATGCTCAGCAACAGGACGCGACCCCAGGTCCGGACTTGAGCGAGTTCGCGGACGATCCCGAGGTCCTCGAAATTCTGAAGACTTTCCGCGAGACGGTGTTCCCAGCCAATCTCACGCTCCTCGAAGGCGCGCTCTCCCGGCACGACATGCCGGAAGTCAGCCGCATCGCCCACATGCTCAAGGGCTCAGTGGGCGGCTACCTCAATCCCTCTCTGCCGGGAAGCGCGGAGAAAATCGAGAAGGAAGCCCAGGGCGAAGGCCGTGTCGAGCTTCTGTCCGGTTACATGAAAGATTTGAGGCGGCTTGGACAAACTTTGTCCAGCCACCCCTCGGAACTTTTATAAAGAGTCAGACCCGCGACGGGCCCACGGGCTTGCCGGTCTCGTCGATCTCGACTTCGATCGGCTGCGTGTTCGGAGCGCGCCGCGTTTGCTTGATCCGCACTTCGTGGCGGTGGTCGAGCTTGTAGGTCGTCAGGATGTTGACCTGTTCACCCAGCAGAATCTTCGCGAAGTCGGCTTGGGTGATGTCGAACCTGTGGCCGTGCGGATCCTGGACGTAGCTCAGGTTGACGTTTTGAAAGTCGCGGATCATCGTCGCGCGCAGGATGCCGTTGTCGCCGAGATACCCCGAGCCGAGCGTGCTCCATCCCTCCATCACCAGGTCGTAGACCATGACGCGCCGGGTTGGGCCGTCTTTCAAGCCGGACGTCGTTTGCTCCACCCGTCCGCAGCCGACGATGCTCGTGGCGACTCCCACGGCACCCGCGGCGCCAAGCGCCTTGAGCAGGCTTCTCCTGTTCATGTTTCCCCCCAAAATTCATCGAGTGTCGTTGCCTCTAGTATATAATGAACCCTCTCCCGAAAGAATCGCTTTGAGGTCGCCATGAAGGCTTGGAATATCGCGTTGTTGATCGGATTTTCGCTGCTTTCTGCCTGCAAGACGGGGAGCGGCGAACCGGAAGCGGCGTCCGGAGTGAAGGCTGACGGCATTGCCGAAGAAGGCCGTCCGGCGCAGCTTTACCGCTTCGATCCCTGGATGGACGCGTTGCGTCAGACCATCGAAACGCCCGACGCGACTCCCGACAGCATTGCCGACCAGATTGTAGCTGGTCCGTCACGCATCGCGGCGTTCAACTTACAGGGGCTTTGCCGGATCTACGGCGACGAAGACAAGATGTTCGGCAAAATGCGCGACGACTTCAAGGACGTCGAGGACGTCATCGGGCAATGGGACAAGTACAACAACGTCCTCGGGAAGGCGAAAGAGAAGGGCAAGTCCCCCGAGGTTATCGCCAAACTCGAAGAAAAGCTCACGGAAGCGCGCGAAGGGATCAAGGTCCTGCTGATCGAGCGCAACTGGGTGCGCGACGACCAAGGCGAGACGCGGCTCGCGAAGATCCAGCGGCACCTGGACGAGTACGACTGGAAAAAGTACAAAAAGGATCGCGAGAGCGTGCTCAAATATCTGATCGTCGAGCTGAAGGCGATCGAGGACACCAAGTACAAGTTCAAGCACCTGGAAGAGGGCGACGGCCTGCACGAGCTGCGCCGTGACCTCCGCTGGGTCTCGATCGAGATGCGCATTCTGAACGGCTTGATCGTGTTCGAGAAGGACCCGCAAAACTGCCCGCTCAAAGCTTACGCGGAGCTCGTCAACCAGCCCATCGCCGAGAGCAAGTACTCCCAGCTGCCGCCTTCGGATACCGAAACGGAGGTCTGCAAGATCCCGCAGTGCCTCTACCTCGGCATGGCCGAGATGATCGAGGAGTTCGGCGAGATCAAGGACGACGCCGAAACCGAGGTCAACACGTCGGGCGACAAGAAAGTCAGCGACGAGGTGCCGAAGAAGTACCGCGAGAAGGCCGAGAAGCTTTACTCGAAGATGACGGACAACCGCCTGATCGACGAGCTGAAGGGCGAGCTGAAGAAGTGCATCAACTGACCGGCCTGGTCAGTCGGCACCGAGCTCCTGCTTCAAGCTGCCCAGGTCGGCCGGACGACGGCCGCGGCTCCAGAGGACTTCCGGCTGGGGGGTTCGCGGGGACGGACCTTGCGCCATCACCACGGGCTCCTTGCGGCGGAGCCTCTTTTTTCGGTCGACGAAGCGTTTGATCGAGTCGATCAGCATGACCTGATTATCGTCCTTTCGTTTGCCCGGCAGTATTAAGGTTGGGTTAAGCGCAGATTTAGCTTTTCAGCACTCTGGAACTCTTGGGCTTTTACGACTATCCTGCGCCGCATGATGAATAAAGCCGCAGCCATTTTCCTGGGTATTTTCGTCAGCCTCACCGCGTCGGCCAAGACCGCGCGCAAAGGGTTGATCATCGCTCACCGCAGCGCTTCGGGTTATCTCCCCGAGCACACGCTCGCCGGCGTCGCGCTGGCCCATGGCCTCGGCGCCGACTTCGTCGAGCCCGACGTCGTGCTGACCAAGGACGACGTGCCGGTCGTGCTGCACGACATCCACCTCGAAGCGACGACCGACGTGCAGACGGCATTTCCGGACAGAAAGCGGGCCGACGGGCGTTGGTACGTGATCGACTTCACGCTCGCCGAGATCAAATCCCTGCACGTGCACGAACGCGCCGACCCGAAGAAGGGCACGGTCGTGTTCCCGAAGCGCTTTCCTTTCGAGTGGGCGTCCTTCACGGTCCCGACGCTCGAGGAAGAGATCCAGGTCGTGCAGGGGCTGAACAAAAGTCGCGGCAAGACGGTCGGCATCTACCCCGAGCTGAAATCCCCCGCCTTCCATCACAAAGAAGGGAAGGACATCGCCCAGGTGACCCTCGCACTGCTTGCCAAGTACGGCTACGTCGACGCCAAATCTCCCGTCTACTTGCAGTGCTTCGACCCCAAGGAGCTGAAGCGGATCCGCATCGAGCTGAATACGAAGCTCAAGCTCGTCCAGCTGATCGGGGAAAACTCCTGGGGAGAAAGCGACGCCGACTACGACGTCATGCGTACCGAGGCCGGCATCAAGGAAATTGCCACTTACGCCGACGGCATCGGCCCGGCGCTGACTCACGTGCTGGCGGCCGACCCGAAATCGAAGAAAATGAAAGCGACTCCGCTCGTCGGTTGGGCGCACGCGAACAAAATGCTCGTTCACCCTTACACAGTCCGCGCCGACGACCTGCCCCCGGGCGTTCCGACCGTCGAGGCGCTGTTCGCCTTGATTTTCGACGTCGCGAAAGCCGACGGCGTCTTCACCGATTTCACGGATAAAGCCGTAGCCTACCTGAATCGTTAATATCTTGACCCCTAACTATTAATAATATATAAGCCCCGCCTCAGATTTTATCTCGCTCTCATCGTTCTAATACTACGATTTTTTGAACTTTATGAAGGGCTTCCGTATGGTCAGCCGTTTTGGCGTACTCCGGGCTGCGTGTCTTTGCCTTTTGCCTTGGTCGTTCAGCGTGGCGGCTGCCGCGGAGGTTCCGGCTGAAGTGAAGGCTCCGGTCGTGATGACCGAGAGCGCGCAGGTCGTCGAGATCGCCGACGTCGTTACCTATCCGGCCCGCGTGTCGTCCAAGGTCAAGGCGACCGTGTTCGCGCCGGCCGAAGGCATCATCACCAAGATCAACGCGCCGCTCGGCACCCAGGTCCGCCAGGGTGCGACGCTGATGGCTATCAAGAACACCGACCCCGTTTACGAATACGTGCCGATCAACGTCGAAACGCCGGTGGCCGGCGTCGTCAGCGCACTCGAAGTGACGCCGGGCTCCAAAGTCGCACGCGGCCAGGCGCTCGCCACCGTGATCGACCCGAAGCAGACCGGCCTCGTCGTGGAAGTTCCCGCCGCCGACCTGACGTCGTTCGTCAAGGGTTTGAAGGGTAGCTTCTCCTTGTCGATGATGGGCGACGCCAAAGCCATCGAGACGGAAGTCGCAGGCATCAGCCCACTCGTCGATCCGTTGACAGGGACGTCGACCGCCGAGCTCGTCTTCGCGAAGTCCGCGCCGCTCGTTCCGCCGGGAGCGATCGGCAAGGTTGCGTTCGCGATCAACAAGCGCCAGGGCATCCAGGTTCTCGAGCAAGCGATCGTCTACCGCGGCAAGGACACGCTCGTCCGCGTCGTCGCGGAAGGCAAAGCCAAGATGGTGCCGGTGCAGGTCGCCGCGACGCGCAAAGGCCTGACGGAGATCACCTCCGGCCTGACCGCCGGTGCGGCGGTCATCGTCCGAGCTTCCGGCTTCGTGGCCGACGGTCAAGCCGTCGTGGTGCAAAACGGTGACGTCGCCAAAAAGTGAGGCTGAATGTTTGCCCGTCTCTATGCTGAGCCGATCCGCGTCTACATTCTGCTCGGAGTCCTCGG
>JAYVBB010000376.1:0-1961 GCA_043750715.1 Pseudomonadota bacterium
CTCGTCGACCCCGTCGACGAGGAAGGCAAGTTCAAGGCGGAAATCCCGGAATTCAGGGGAGTGTTCGTCAAGGACGCCGACAAGGACGTGGCGCGGAAACTCAAAGAGCAGGGGATGCTGCTCCGCCAGGAACAGATCCTCCACAGCTATCCCTTCTGCGAACGCACCGACACGCCGCTGATCTACAAGGCGATCACGACGTGGTACGTCGCCGTCGAGAAGATCAAAGATCAGATGGTCGCCAACAACCAGACCATCAACTGGGTGCCGGAGCATCTGCGCGACGGCCGCATGGGCAACTGGCTCGCCAACGCGCGCGACTGGGCCATCAGCCGCAACCGCTTCTGGGGCACGCCGATCCCGGTCTGGCTCTGCGACAACAACGAAAAACACATGAAAGTGCTCGGCTCGGCCAAAGAGCTGGAAGACCTCTCGGGCAGCGAGGTTACCGACCTCCATTCCCATTTCATCGACAAACTGACCTTCAAATGCACCGCCTGCGACGGCACGATGAAGCGCATCGCGGAAGTCTTCGACTGCTGGTTCGAAAGCGGCTCGATGCCTTACGCGCAGAACCACTATCCGTTCGAAAATCAGGACCGGTTCGCGCAGCGCTTCCCGGCCGACTTCATCGCCGAAGGCCTGGACCAGACGCGCGGCTGGTTCTACACGCTGAGCGTGCTCTCGGCGGCACTCTTCCAAAAGCCCGCCTTCAAGAACGTCATCGTCAACGGCATGGTGCTCGCCGAAGACGGCAAGAAAATGTCGAAGCGTCTGAAGAACTACACGGCGCCCGACGAGCTGCTCGACCGCCTGGGCGCCGACAGCGTCCGGCTCTTCATGCTCAATTCGCCCGTGCTGAAGGCTGGTGACCTCGCCTTTTCCGACACCGGCGTCCGCGAGACGACGCGGGCGGTGCTGCTGCCGCTTTGGAACGCCTATTCCTTTCTTTCGACTTACGCCGAAGCCGACAGCTGGAAGCCTTCGGCGGAGCTGGCCAACGGCAAAGCCCCGCAGGTCGGGCAAGAGCTCGACCGTTGGGTCATCTCGCGCTTCCAGACGCTCTGCCAGCGCGTCCACGAAGAGATGGAAGTCTACCGCCTCTACAACGTAGTGCCCCAGGTCCTGGACTTCATCGAAGACCTGACCAATTGGTACATCCGGCTTTCGCGCGGCCGCTTCTGGGGCGGCAACTCGAACGACGCCTACTCGACCCTCTTCTACGTGCTCACCGGCTTCTCCAAGGTCTTCGCGCCGTTCGCGCCGTTCATGGCGGAACGCCTCTACAAGAACCTGATGGACGGCGTCGCGGGCCAACCCGATTCCGTGCACCTTTGCGACATTCCGATGCCGGACGAGGCGCTGATCGACCGCGAGCTGGAAAGCCGGATGGCTCTGCTCCGCCGCACCGCGATCCTCGGCCGGAACCTCCGCGCCAAGCACAAGATCAAGACGAGGCAACCGCTCGCCTCCATGCTCGTCATCACGCGGCACGGGTCGGATGCCGGCTCGATCGAGCGCGGCATGGAGCTTCTGAAGAACGAGCTGAACGTCAAAGACATCACGTTCACGACCGAAGAGTCCAAGCACGTCCGTCTGTCGCTGAAGCCGAATCTCAAGAGCTTGGGCCCACGCCTCGGCAAGCAACTCAACGAAATGAAGACTCACCTCGAAGCCTTGAGCACCAAACCCGACGACGTGGCGAAGCTGCTCGCCGGTCTCGAAGAACAGGGCAAAGTCCAAGTCATGGGTCACGACCTCACCGAAGCCGACTTCCTGATCGACCGCGGCCCGAAGGACGACCGGTTGATCGCGACCGAGCGCGGCCTGACGGTTCTGCTCGACACTCATCTGACGGAAGAGCTCATCAACGAAGGCCTGGCGCGCGAAGTCGTCAACCGGGTGCAGACACTCCGGAAAGACTCGGGCCTCGCGGTGTCGGACCGGATCCATCTCGCCGC
>JAYVBB010000377.1:0-2052 GCA_043750715.1 Pseudomonadota bacterium
TTCTTCATCCCCATTCACGTCCCGGGCCATAAATTGAACATCTACCACGTTCATAAGAACGCCCCGGAACATATCCGTATCAATTTCAACGGCGTCAACTTCCCGCTCACTTGGGACCAGCTCAACGGCAAAGTCGAGTTCCACCAGCTCAAGCTGTACGAGCCGACGCCGTTCGGTGACATGAACGTGACGCCCTTCGTCCTCGACCACCCCGGGGGGTCATTCGGCTACCGGTTCGACGCGGCGGGGAAATCCTGCGCCATCGGCGTCGACGGCGAGTACAAGCGCCTGACGCCCAAAGAGCTCGGCAAGGATCTTAAGTTTTTCCAGAACCTCGATCTGCTACTATTCGACGCGCAGTACGAAATGTCGGAACTCGCCAGCCGGTTCGACTGGGGGCATTGCAGCCCGAACATCGGCGTCGACCTGGCGCTGCGCGAAGGCATCAAGACCATGCTGTTCACCCACCATGATCCCTGGTCGACGGAAGACAAGCTCCGCCGAATGTTCACCAACACGGTGAAGTACATGACGTCTCAACTGGAGACGTACAAGGAAACCTGGGACAAAATTCAGCCGGGTGGACCGAATCTGCGGATGGCGTACGACGGTCTGAACATCGAGCTGTGAGACGGGGTTCCATCGTGCTGAGTCGCATTCTTTTCGTTCTTACGGTCTGGTTGTTTGCCGGGACTTCGTTCGCGCAACAGATCACCATCGAGGGGGGCCTGCCGCGCGACCTGACCGAGGGCCGGTTCCGCCTGACGATCACCATTTCCGGCCTGACCCAGGCTCTCATCGACCGGGGTGCCACCGACGGCACCGGCAACGAGCAGCTCAAGAACCGCTTCGCGATCAAGCTCTCGAACCTCGGCCAGAACGAGGACCTCCCGATCGACCCGGCGACGGCCGCGGCGGCCACCCGCCTGACCAAGTTCTACATGCAAGAAGGCCAGCCGATGGTCCAGGATCCGGCGGACGTCAAAAACGCCCAGGATCAACATTCCCAACGCTACTTCATCGACGTCATCGAAGCGGTTCCCGGAGAGCTGAAGACCAAGGCGTCCAGTGGTTCCGTTACCGTGGTGGTGTTTTTCTATCTCGGCATTGCGGCCAACAAGGATCAGGTTGCGAAGGTCGACCCCGGTAAGGTCATCCTGCAGGAAGTCTATCTGATCAACGCGCAGCCGACGTTCGACGGCTCGTCGCCGATTGCCGGCAGCCACAAGAGCTTGATCGTGAATTGGACGGTGAGTGGTGCGGTTGCAACGCTCGGACCGGACACGTCGCCGAAGGTGCCCTCGAACGTCGTGGTTTACGTCGTCCATCCCGACGTCGGCAGCCAGGCCCTTCCGGCAAAAGTATTCAGCGGTACCGCGGGAACCGCGGACGCGGACGGATCCTGCCAGTACGCGAAACCGGCCAGCACGGATGCGGCTGGTTGCATTACCTGCGCCGAGAAGACGTATCTCAACCGAACGGCGATCAAGGAGCTGCTCGGTGACAAGGTCACCATCGTCACCGGGAAAAACGACGCCGGCTCGGCCAAGATCGACGGCCTCGACAACGAAGTTCCCGCCCCTTACACCGTGTTCATGCAGTACCTGCCGGACGGCATCGGCGCGTCCCAATGCATTCCGGGCCAACCCTCGGCCAACTTCACGCTCACGGAACTCAACGGCGAAGGCGACGCTGAAGTCGTCGATTTCCGCTGCTTCGTCGCGACCGCCGCTTACGGCTCGCCGATGGCCGAAGACCTAAAGTACTTCCGGAAATTCCGGAGCCACGTCCTGCTCAAATCGACGGCCGGCCGCTGGTTCGTCCACAACTACTACGAGTACAGCCCGCCGGTGGCGCATTTCATCGCCGAGCATCCGGCGGTCCGCGATTTCGTCCGGGGAATTCTCGAAGTTCCGGCGGAAATGCTCAAGTCCGTCGACGAGTACTACTGATAGGCAAGTCCTGCCCGGCGTAATCGCAGCCGGTGACCGGTAGAATGGTTAGACCACTACTGGGAGTCTTCATGCGCCTCGTCAAAGCCCTATTGGTCCT
>JAYVBB010000378.1:0-2255 GCA_043750715.1 Pseudomonadota bacterium
CGACGACAGACGGTTCATTCATCACGATCCCGACGCCTTTGACGTAGACGAGGGTGTTGGCGGTGCCAAGGTCGATGGCCAAATCGTTGGAGAACAAGCCGGCGAGCCAGTCGAAAATCATGTACGCCTCACAGGGAGTATGGCGATGGATTACGTAATTTGTGGTCCATTGAATGGGTACCATGCACCCAAATTCTGGGCAACAGACAAAAGACCCCTGCCTGGCCGTCTAACCAGCCATGAATATTGGAAAAACATGCCCGTCCGTGGCAGCGCTCAGTTACGAGCGAAGGATTACCGATAGTTAGGTATCAACCTCTCGTCGGGAGTCGTCATGCTTCGCCCTCTTTTGCTTGCTCTGCTCGGTGCCTCGCTGGCGCTAGGCTGCAGCAATTCCCAGTTCGCGTCCGGCGGCGCCGCCGCAGGAGCCAAAAAGCCCGCGAAAAAGACGACGTCGGACAATGGGCCGGACGGCGACGACCCGGAGTCCGGCACCGGCACCGGCACCGATACCTCGACCGACGGCTCGGGAGATACGGACTTGGACGACGACGGCGGCAGCCTCGACGTTGACGACGGCAACGCCAAGAAGGACGGCGGCGACCTCGGCGAAGAAGAAGACTACATCAAGAAGCTCCCCGGCGTGGCCGTGACGAAAGTCGGAGTCAACTTCGAGGACATCCCGGTCGGCGGCGACGCCGACTTTAACGATGCCGTGATGTGCTTCTCCGGCAAGTTCAAAGTCGAGGGCTCGAACGTCGTCTCGACGGCAAAGCAGACGGTGACCGCGTCGACGTTCAGCTCCAGCGGCTGCAAGCACAACGTCAGGGCTGAGGTCGTGCACAAAGACGGAAGCAAAGAGCCGCCGGTCACGTTCGACAGCCGGGCGCCGGCGCCCGTGACGCTGAAATTCAAGGTCGGGTCGAAGCTCGAAGTCTTCATGAAGCCTTACGACGGCTGCAATGAAGGCCGCGAACGCAACATGCACACGGCGCAGGACGCCCAGGTCAAACCGGACCTCTGCAACAACCACTGATCAGCTGGACGGGCCGACGTCCTTTTTGCGGCCGTCGGTCAGGTTGAAGAACTGCACGTTGAGTTGGTACGTGCGCGTCTTCCGCTTCGCCGTGTCGAAGAGTCCCGCCATGCGCTGCATGTATTGGCGCGTGACTTCCTTCGCTTCCTCGAGCTGGTCTTCGTTGATGCAAAACGTCTGTGACATCACGAGCCGATCGGCCAGCGGCTGGTGATCCATCGCCTGCCAAGCGAGATCCATCATCTGCCGCAGAAACGTCGCGAACGCGGTGTTCCGCTGCGTCGCGCGAAAGAGATGGTTGGCGTTGCTCTTCACGCAGCGCCCTTCGGCGTCGCGCTCGATCAGGTTCAACTTTTCCAGACGCACGAGGGCGTCGACTGCCGTCAGCTCGTCGATGCCGAGGCGTTCGGCGAGTGCGGCGGGCGTGCCGTCGAAGTCGTCCAAATAGGTCATTTCGAGGATCGCGACGTGATACCAGTCGGCGATCGCCCGGAAGTGCTCGGCGTCGATGCTCAGGTCTTCGTACGAGTGCTGGAGATCATGCAGCTGCTTCTGGAGCGTCGTCCGGATCTCCGGCGAGTTGGCCTGCTCGAGCAGCGTCAACGTGTAGAAATAGCGAATGCCGCGGGCGTCGAGGCCGAGCCGGCGGGCGACTTCGAGCCGGCGTTCCGCGGACAGGTGCTTCTTCTTGCCGATCAGCTGCGACAAATAGGCCGGGCTCAACCCCAGCTCTTTGGCGAACGAGCGCAGCGAGAAACCGGGAACTTTGTCGGAGCGCGAATCCAGCTCGCCCTTGAGGAACGAGGAAACGCTCGAGTGACCGAAAATCTGGGACAAATCAGGATCCTGCCAGGGGCTGTTTGCCGACGGCAAACTCGCTTGTTTACACGGAGCAAACACTTTGGTACTTCACCGGGCGCCTGGTGTCATTCCGGACATCAACCGCCATGAGAGCCGTGACCTTATAATGCTCCTTTCCGCTTTAATCATCCTCACTCTGCTGTCCTTCGGGACGATCCTGGGCTTTTTCGCCCTGCAGGGTCGCGTCCGCGCCTGGCGTCTCGCCGGCCTGGAACGCACCGCGCACGCGCGCTGGGGCCGAATGACCGCCAACCATAAGACTCAAGCGCTGAAAAGAATTGGCGTCTTCCCGATGCAACGCGCCGCCGCCGCCGACGTCGAGGCCCTCGACCGGCTATTCGACGGCGTCCTGGCGACT
>JAYVBB010000379.1:0-7972 GCA_043750715.1 Pseudomonadota bacterium
GGCTTGTTCGCCGGCTGCGGCGCGGACCATGACGATCAGCGCTCGGCGTCTACGGAGGTGCAAGGCGCGGTGCCTTTCGAGGGCAACCCGCTGGTAGCAGCAACCGCCGGCTACCGGAACAGGATCAGCGTTTCACACGTGAGCGGCATCTACCCCCTCGTCACCGACGGAACCTACCTAGAGGCCGGCGTTCAGAAGGCTTACGATCTCGGTTTCCGTGGCGTCGAACTCTATCTCCACCCTTCCGTCTGTCTCCCCAAGTCGTCACCGGCCCTGCCGCAGGGCATCTACCAAAACGTCAGCACTTGGTGCAGCAATTCGACCTACGCCAACGGTGAGGTGAATTACCAGCTCAAGGCCGAATATCGAAGCCTGCGCGATCTCGCGGCGAACAATCCGCACTACCGCGCCGCGTTGAGCAAACCCATGAGCACGGTTTTCCTCACCGTCGACCCGATCAACTATCAGGCGGCTGCCTACTCGGTCCTGATCGGCGGCCCGGCCTTCACCCAGGCCCAGCTCGACGCGGAATACAAAGAGTTCTACAACCTCACCGACTATCTCCTGAACCAGTACCAGGACACCGGCAAGACGATCGTTCTGATGAGCAACAACGAGATCGACTGGGCTTTGCTCGGCGGGACGCACAATCCGGGCGGCACGCCTTCGCCGACCGCGATCGACAACGCGATCAAATACTGGAACCAGGCGCAAAACGCCGTCAACGACGCGAAAGCGAAGAACGCGTTGCTCAAAGGCGTGAGCGTCTATCATGCCTGCGAAGTCAACCTCGTCGCCAAAGCCATGCAGCCGGGCACGGTCACGGCGACGACCCACGTGGTGCCACGGACCCACTGTGACCTCTATGGTTATTCTTCCTACGACACGATCCTGCCGCAGCAAGGCTACGATCCGGCGTCCTTCCTGAAAGCTTTGAATTTTCTCGCAAGCAAGGCCCCCGACAGCCAAGGCTTCGGCGCTAAAAACGTCTTCGTCAGCGAGTTCGGGTTTCGCGAAGACATGTTCCCGCCGGCGCAGGTGAATCCGTTCGCGAAAGAGACCAACCTTCAGGTGTCGCGCCGCAAGATCTTCGAGGCCTTGAACTGGGGCGTGCCTTTCCTGAACATGTGGACGCTGTACGACAACGAGTGCACGGTCTTCAACCCGAAGACGAACGCGAGCTGCCCGGGTTACTGGATGGTGAAGCCCACCGGCGAAACGTCGGCCTTCTATAAAATGCTGAAAGACAGCTTTCTCGACTTCTCGGTGGCCGGGTACCAAGACCAGGTCTTTCTGGTAGGCACGAACATCTACTATGCGAACAAGACGGCGCAGGTCTGCTCGTTCCGGGACTGGTCGATGTTCCAAGCCATCACCGGTGCGACCGGCACGGCCGGCTTGCCGGTCTTGACCGGAATGCCGAACGGTTCGTCGTCGGTCGGCTTCTGTCAGCTGACGAACAAACTTTTCAAAGTCGGCAGCGGCATTTACTACCAGAACGCCAGCAACCAATACTGCACATTCTTGGACTGGGCGAGCTTCGTGAATTTGACGGGCAGAACTTCCGCCGACGGAATCCCCGTCCTGAGTTCCTTGCCCCCGGCCACCTCGAGCGGGGCCTGCACGGCAAGAATCTACTGACCACCGATGGGTTGCTGAAAGGCGGCGATCAATCTCCCTTGGCGAGGACGCTACCCCAGCCCTGGCCGCCGTTGACGGTGAACGTGTCGTCGCCCGGTCCGCCATTCAGGACGAGCGGCGTACCATCGGCGTCGCCTGCATTCACCAGAGTGATGGAGTCGTCGCCTTCTTCCCCGTCGATGGTGACGCTGGCCAGGCCTTTGATGCCGCCGAGTTCGAAGACGTCGCCTAGTGCCCCAAAAATCCTAGAGATAAATGAACGCGGGCGGGACCCCGAGGCTCTGCCGAGGCGCTCCTAATGCCGTGGGCATAATCGTCCACCACCTCCTTTTGCGTCGGCAGACGCCAGTCGCATTGGCCGTCGTGGACCAATGCCGGCACGTTTCCTCGGCGTCCGGGCCGTCGAGGAATGCCTTTTCTTCGTGAAAAGACGCCTTGGGCAGGCCTGGCAAACGACCACCACCACAATGCAACCAGCTGAAACTTCATGGCAACTAGTGCGTTCTAAAGTTTCCCGGTGCGCTGCCGTTCAGCTACCTACAGGAGACTTTGCAGCATGCTTTCGTCACAAGCCAGCCCCGAGGAGAGGATAGACCTGCGTCTACCCGTCACCGGTCCGTTAGTCGGACGCCTCTCCCATGAAGACTCGCAGAGGGAGATCGACTGCCGTCCCTTCGAAGTCTCGAACGGGGGGCTGGGCGTGTGGACGAGCGAGCCGCTCACGCCCGGCGCGAACTTGCGTCTCAGGACAGGCGACATCAACCCCGGGTACGAGTTCGTGCGTCTTAAAGTCAGCTACTGCCTAGGCAACCACTTGAATACGGACCTCTTTCGCTGCGGTCTCGTAGCCGTCGGCACCAAAATCGACTTCTTTGGGGAGCGGGACGGCCTGAAGATCGTCCCGACGCTCCACGGTGTTCCGGGACGCGAACAAGCTCCGAGCAGCGCGGCTCGCACCCCGTCCTCGCGCTATTTGACGCGTACCGATGCCGCGCTGCACGACGCGCGCAACTATCTGCAGATCGCTCAGCACGCGGCTGAGATCATGTTAATGATCCCTACCGTCCGGCCGGGAGCGGACCAGGCGACGTTCGCGCGCCGAATTCTGAAAGCCGTAAAGCAATTGGCGCATTGTATCGATGACATTCACCAAGATCAGCATGGCTTGCAAGGTGAGGCTTGGTCTTTGGTCCCGGTCGGTGAGCTCCTAAGCGACGCCCAAGATATGATTCATGGATTGACCGACCAGCACGGCATTACTGTCACCGTCGGCCCGGTGCCGCCGGCATGGTGTCTCCGCGGCAAACCCAAGGCGTTGCTGAGAGTATTGATGAACCTTCTAGTCAATGCGAATGCCGCCGCCGCGGCGACGCAGGACAAATGGATTCGGCTCGAAGCCGATCAGACCGCCTCTCACGTCGTGATTCGCATTGCCGATTCCGGGCGCTTGCGGCCCGAAGTCAAAAGTCAGATGTTCAAGGCGTTTTTTACGACCAAGCCGAAAGGAGCTCAGACTAGCGGCATCGGCCTGAGTTTCGTACAGGCCGTCATCGAACATCACGGGGGCCACGTTCATCTCGACGAAAGCGCCGAGACCACCGCCCTCGTCGTCGAGCTGCCTTGCGCGCCCGATGGACTCCGAGGACCTCATGACGAATAACGGCAACCCGAAGCGCATCCTGGTCGTCGACGACTTGTTGGACCTTCGCGAAACGCTCGCGGTCCGGCTCGAGTGGGCTGGCTATGACGTGCTCCTGGCTAGCAACGGCAAAGAGGGACTCGTCGCCGCCGTTCGCGAAAACGTGGACCTAGTCATAACGGATAAAGAAATGCCGGGAGGGGATGGCCTTGAGCTGCTACGCCGCCTCAAAGAAGTCAACGTGCAGCGCCCCGTGGTTTTCGTCATGACCGGTTCGCCCGAGCCCATAGCTGAGTTGGCCTATGCGCTGGGCGCCGAGGCGGTTTTTGCGAAGCCGTTCCCTGTGACGACGCTGCTAGACGCCGTGAGCCGGTTCACTGAGCGCCCTCAGATGCGCTTGGCGGAGCCCGAGACTGAGGGACTGCCTTCCGGTAAGCCACTGCATCTGAACCTACGCCGGCCGACCAACGCGCCATGTCTGATCGGCCGCGGCGGCCTTTTCGTCCCGTCGCCCCTCTTCATGCCGGAGCGTCACGAGAAGTTGGCGTTTACAATTGAACTGCCGGAAGGGGGTCAGGGGCCCATCGAGTCCCTTACACGCGTCGAGGGGGTCGGTATCGTACGGTGGGTACGTGAGTCCGCTGAGCTCGCCCGGCCACCGGGCTTTGGCCTCGAATTCACTTCTTTGAAGCCCGAAGCGGAGCGCTACCTCGCGGCCTGGTCGGCCACGAACGGCATCGTCGCATTCATTCCGAACCGCTAGCGTTTTTGATGAACGACACCTTGCGCGGGACGAAAGCGGCCGGGCCCGCCTTGGCCGAACATTTCGCGCACTGCTTCGTCGGCAGCTCTCCGTTTGGGCCCACCTCGGATGCTTCGACGAGCTGGGAAGCGAGGGTCTGGCAGGCCGGGCATTCGTATTCCACCATGAAGGAGCGGACTTTGACGCGGCCACTGTCGAGAAAGAGAGGGAAAATCCGCAGCTGATGAAAAATCACCAGCGAGCAACGCGACAAGGTCACCTCGACGCTTTGCGGGATCCCCCGCAGCATCCGGACCCAAAGCATGATCCCGAAAGAGTTGACACTCTTGACCTCTTCGAGATCGAAATTGACGCGATCGAGATCGGTAAACGTCAATTCCGTAAGGTCTGACGCATCGGTCAAAGATCCTGACATCTTTATTTGGACCGTTCGACCGGACTGGGTTTTGGTAATGTTCAATGGCTGGTCCAGGTTGGTGAGACTCTATGTGAAATGTGACATCTGAGGCACAAGCATAAACAGAGTAGGCCCGGACCGCCCTGCCAGGCAAGTCCGGACCCCTCACCGAACCGTACGTACAGATTTCCCGTATACGGCTCTTCCGAATCAGAGGCTTACACCTTCTGACCGGGCGGACCGATGATGACCCCCACCGGGCGGATGCCCGAGAATAGCTCCCGATAGATCGGTAGCAGTCGTCGCCAAGAAACGGGACATCGCTGACGTCTTCGGACCTGCCGACCCCTTCCCCATGGACGCGGCTTTCCCGCGCGCGGAGTACTATGGGCGGCTCTGACTTCTGACGCGGCACCTTCTCGACAATAAATTGAACCGCGAAGCCTATTTTAAAATCTGTTGGCGTGAGGGCCTCGCGCTGTTTGGCGATGACGGTGAGTAGCAGGGGGTTGACGACGATTGGAGTTTGAATCGTTGTCCGAATGATAATGACACTGGGACTGCTGCCGCCTGAAGCGGCCAAAATATCGCCAAAATCGAGGTCGAACGTGAGTATGATTCGCTTCTCGGCAACCGCCTTTGCGAGAATCCGCGCGTCGTCTGCTTGGCCTAGGCCGATATCCGTCCATGCACAGCGTCAAAACCTGCAGCCTTAAGTGCCACGACGGTTTTCGACGAGATGCCCATGTCAGCCAAGAAGGCGGCAATTTTGAATAGGCGCGGTGGTATCGTGAATTCAAGGTCTTCGGCGCTTTGCGGCGTTTCGACTGATCTCGAGATCGACCAGGACCTTCTGCACGGCCCGTGCCGGCGGTAGCCCGCGAGCCGCCCATCGCAACGCCGTCAGCTCGAGCTTTTCCCGGTCTCCGGGTGCATCGAGCAGAGCGGACGAAATGATGGATAGTGCGGCATTGGCGCCACTTCCCAGGACTGCCAGCAAACCGTCGCGCTTCATTCTGGAGAATTGGTCCTGGCCGCCGACTCGGATCTTGGCCAGCTCTTGAAACGACGCTTGAACAGCCACGGAATGGGGAACGTGCCCGTCAAGACAGCGACGCACTTCCAGGTCTGCCTCGCCGTTCTCTTCGCGGGGGATCCAGGTTATGTCGATGGTGTCGAAGGACCGTGCCGCTACTTTGGCCATCGCCAGACACTCCTGCATGCCTGGCTCCTTTGCCCGCCACTCGCCGGTGAACTGGCACACGACCAATTTGGAGTCTCCCCGGACGATCAGCCGTTTGGCTCCCGCGGCCTTTGCCAGGTTCAGCCCGCACACGAGGCCGGCATACTCGGCCTGGTTGTTCGTCGCTTTCTCGAGGAACTTGCTGGCCCTCGTCACCTCGCCACTCGGACTCACCAGGACCGCTGCCCCGGCAGACGGTCCCGGATTGCCGATCGACCCGCCGTCAAAATTCAGGAACCACGTCGTGCCAGGGGAGGATTTCGCGGAACTCAATCAGTGGCTCCATCAGCTATTGCGCGATCCTCGTTATACCTTACTCCGGGGACATGATAAAATTACGTCATGCTCAAAATCTTCGCAAAACCGTTGGTGATTGGTCTGCTTCTCGGTTTCTTCCCGACCGGATGCCAGTGCGGCGGCAATTCTTGCTTCGCGGAGGACGAGCCCGAGGAGCGGGATCCGAAGGGCAACCCTTTCGTGGGTCCCTTTTACAAAGCGATGACGACTACGCTCCGCGCCTTTCTTGCCTTCAGCGCGCCGCCTCCGCTCTTGAATTAGACCTCCTTCGACGAGCCTCTCAGTTGCGGAGCTGGCACCGGCCAAGCCAAAGGTCAGGTCGTGTATACGGAAGGCAAGCCGACCGTCCTCACCACGACTTTCGTACTCGCCGGATGCGTAGCCCATACCGTGAACCCTAACGGCCAAGGCTACGACCTGAAAATGACCGGCACCATCACGGACTCCGCGACGATCGAAGGCGCCTATCACGTGCCGACCTCTGAAACGTCGCAGCTCGATTCGGCCGACTTCTCCTCTGACGGCACGGTCTTGCTCGGCGATCCGCCGATTACGTACGACAGCGACGCCTGCCCCTTTTCGATCAGGCGAACGAAGACGGCGGATACGCGCTTGAAGATCGAGGGAAGCGATTGCGGACCGGAAGGTGGCATTGTTTACTACGAAGACCCGGCTCAGTAAGATTGGGTTGGGGCAACCGGCCTGCGTTAACGACAGGAACCCTCGGTCTGACGTACCGAGATAGGCTTGCCAATGCGCCCGTTGCAGTATGCTTCTCAGGTCGCCGCCTCGCGCGGGATGATGACGGTGGATAAGGAGAACAACCCGTATCCGCCCGCTTGGGCAAGAAGATCCGCGATTGGCAGAGACACGTTGATCTTTTCAAGAAGAGTGGGCTGACACTGGCCGCGTATGCGAGCGACCAAGGGTTTTCGCAGTCGGCCCTTCGTACTTGGCTCAAGCGGGCCGGCGACCAGACGTGGTTCTTGTGCTTGGGCCGAAGCCGAATGCACGAGCCGTCCGCCAGATAGAGCCGAGCCCGTTTTGGCTGCTTTTGCGGCACTTTCAGACCTTCTTCGCGCCAGATCGTGTAGACCGCATCGCGACCGACATGCCAGCCTTCCATGCGCAAAATGTCGGTGACGGGACGGTAGCCATCGGCCGTATTCGGTAGCGACTTGGACGACGCGGTCCCGAAGCTTCTCCTTGAGGAGGTTCGGCTTCGTCGTGTAACGGTTTGTCGACCGAATTTGTTCGATAACCCGGCAGGCTCGTCGCTCGCTAATGCCCAGCGTCTTACGCGCGTGCGCAATCGCGTCACGGCGTCTTGCCGGGCTTAGAAGTTTCCCCGGCTGACTTCCTTCAAGATGGCGTTGTCGAGCGCCTGGTCGGCTACCAGACGCTTCAGCCGGCCGTTCTCCTGCTCGAGCTCTTTCAGGCGCTTGGCTTGGTCGACACTGAGGCCGCCAAACTCGTTTTGCCATCTGACGAGCTTTTGGGAGCAGACGCCGATCTTCCTGGCCGCTTCCCCTAGGCTTGTGCCTTTTGCCTTCTCGATCTCGAGAGTTCGAAGATGTTGAATGATTTCTTCGGGTTTATGCTTCTTACGAGCCATGAAACAGCCTTTCGTGAAGGGCCCAGGTCTAACATAGAACCTGGACCAGTTTCACCCGGGCACGTCAATTTTCGAACCAACGGTTATAGGTTCGGGCTCGCAGCGGGCTTCCTAAGGTCACTGTCCAGTGTCCGCGTTTTACGATCTTCGTCGTCGGTTGATTTCTCTGAAGCTGCGCCGGAGGGCTCGTAGGCAAATACTTCAAGGTCCGGCAGAGATCCGAGGTAGTGCTCTAAGAGTAAGCGCACATCCTTCCAATCTAGCCCGCCGTTGCCGCAGCCGAGGGCTGGCATGGCGATCGTGTGGATGCCGAGGCTTTCATAGGACGACGCCAGCCACTGGAGACCGCGCTCGATGTACTCAAGCTTCGAATTTTC
>JAYVBB010000380.1:0-6189 GCA_043750715.1 Pseudomonadota bacterium
AGGAGAATGGCGAGGGCGACCGGGAAGGACGCCGCTTCCTGCGTTTCGCCGACGACGCCGCAGCTGGCGGAGCCACCCTGGAGGTTGTCGAGATTGAATTTCGGCTCTTCCGTTTCCGTTTCGACGGCCGAGCAGAACATCTCGTTGTCGGAGAAGTCTTTGCCTTCGGAATCGACTTCGTTCGCAACGACCACGACGGGGATCTTGAAGTCCGTGCTGCCGCTTTTCAGCGTCAGCTCGAGCTGAAACGCGCCGGCGGGCAGATTCTCGACGCCGATGCGGCCGCCGTTGACGCCACCCTGCTGCGGGGCGCCGCCGTCGACCGTGTAGGTCACGGCATCGATTTGGGCAAGGTTACCGGCAGCGACGCGAAGAGCTTCGAGTCCGACTTCGATGTCTTGCTTGGCGTTCACGGTGACGACGTTGGCGGCGGGGGCGCCCGTCGCTTCGACGAGAGCGCGAGCGTATTGCGCGAGGTCCAGCCTGTTCACCGGCCAGGTTTTGGCGTCGGCGTAGGTAACGGCACCCTTGTCGCAATCGATGGCTGGTGCGCCGTTGGCTTCGCACATGGTCGAGAACGTGTCGGCGTGATTTTGGGCGCTGTACATCGGGCTTTCGACCGGATTCAGGGCGAACACCATGCTGTAGTTCGCGACGGAAGAGGCCTGGAAGGAGGAGACGGCTGCGGCTTGTGCGGATACGTAGTTCGAGCTCTTGAGATAGGCGAACGGGTCGCCCGCTTCGCCTTTGAAGCTGCGGCCGTCACTGAAGAGTACGAGGCCGGCTTTTGCAGGGCCGTTGAGTCCGACGGTGCCGGCGGCGAGCAGGCCGCTGACGATCGTGAGGTCCGAGTTGGAGGAGCCGCCCTGGGAGTATTTGCCTTCGGCTTGCTTCAGGAAGGCCAGAAGTTTGGTGGCGTGCGCTTCGTCGGCGATCGTGACGGCTTTGACGTAAAGGCAGGGGAACTCGCGGTTCACGACGATGGAGGCGCCGTCGTATTCGCGACAGTCGGGAGCGGTCGAGAACATCATGAGGCCGACCTTCGGCGCGCGCTTGGGATTTTGCTTCGCTTCCTCGATCAGTTTTTCGAGGATGTAGCGGGACGTCGAGATGTTGTCGGCGCCGACTTTGCGGTGCGAGGAGTCGATGCTTTGGATGCCCTGGGAGCGGTCGAGCGCGAGGATCATATCTTTACGAGCGCCGATCGTGCCGCCGTCGGTCACGCAGACCTTTGAGGTCAGGTCGAACGTCTTGTCGTCGAGTTTCCAGTCGTACTTCAGGGTCTGAGTTGCGCCCGCAAGGTGTTGGTCGTTCAGGCAGAACTCGTTCTGAACGCGACTCAGGTCCGCTTCGCAGCGGCTTTTGGCCAGGCTGGGCGTCGCCCAGGTGTTCAGGGCTGCACTGACAGTCAAAAAGGTTGACGCAATCGAAGTCCGGCTCATACTCAGCATCCTCTCAGAATCCGCAGGAATAACAGCAACTTCAGCAGCAAACGGTCTCTACCCGACAGGCCGTGGCGAAGGCCTTCGAGGAGGCTATGAGCGAGAAACGTGCCAGGAAGATGCGGGGCCAGAGGCTTTGCGGCCAAGCCTGCTGGGTCACTCTTGTAGGGTTTAGTCCACAAAAATTACGAGAATCGCGTTGCTTATTAATTGATCAGATTGGGAGGTTAGGTGACTTTCGGTGTGAGTACGGAATGTACAAAAAAGCGTCGGAAGGAAATGGCTCGCGAGGGAGGCCGGAAAAGGCGGAGGAAGGGCCCCCTAAGGGGTCAAGCGGTTGACGAGGAATGGCTCGACGTCCGGCGCGGCCGGCGCGCCGTCGAGGAGTGAGACCAATTTTTGCGCAAAAAGATGGGCAAGCTGGTAGCCATTTTTGTGGTAGCCGAGGGACACCCAAGGTCCGACGTCTCGCCCGGGAAAGAGAATTTGGCCAAGGGCGGGCATACGGTCCCGAAAGCGCCCTCGGATGCCTGCTTTTCGCACCGAGTTTTTCAGCGGACCGAACGCCTCGGCCGAGACGGCCTCCAGGTCCCCCGAAATCCCGTCAAATGGCGTCGAACCGATGCGGACCTCGGTGCCGGACCGGACGTAATTCAACTTTCCGACTCTCAGCGCCAAGTTGGCTTCTGGTCCGGTGTCCGCGCCTACCAGGGTCTCGCCCGGCAATCCGCGCTGGACCGCGGTTTCGAAGCCCGATGCTCGTAGAATTTCATTGCTGAAAATGCCCGCCGCGACGATGACCGTCTTCGCCGTGAGCGTTCCCGCGGCGGTTTCGACCGCAAGCTCCGGTCCCCCGGTCGGCGAAACGCGCTCGACTTCCTGCTCGAGGAATATCCCGCCGGCGTTGAGGTGAGCGGCTTCCAGAGCATCCAGCAGATCTTCCGGGTGGACCCATCCATCCTTGGGAAAGCGGAAGGCCCCCTTCCAGGACGGGCGAGTGAGGTGCAACGGCAGACCCTTTGCCACGAACTCCGTTTGCGGGATCAGTTCAACATTCAAACAGCCCGAGAACTCCTTGTGGAAAACTCGCTCGCGAATCCAGTCGAATTCCTTCGCCGTGGAAAATGGTTCAAAGAGTCCGTCGAAGTCGTAGCGGATTTTGCGGCCAGAACGGGCTTCGACTTCCCGAATCCACGACGGCATTCCCTCGTGGCCATACATCTTTACGGCAAATAGCGGTTTTGACGCATGGATCTTGCCCTTCATGCTGGAAGCACCAACAGCTGCCCGGCTGGCAGTACCCGGCTTCGCCCGTGGTCCGACGACAAAAACGCGCCATCCGCGCTTGCCTAACTCGTACGCAAGGGAAAGGCCAATGATCCCGCGACCCACGACGTGTGCCGTTCGGTTAAGCATGGGGATAAGTTGTGGGTCCTTTTAGCGGCGCAGAGTCTCGAAGGCCGTGAAAACCTCGCGGCGCATGGCCGCGATGCCAGGTTTCAGACGCCCGCTGATGACCCGGTTGGTCAGGAGAATGGCATAGTGCCCGCTTTCTGGACAGACCCAAAACGCGACTCCGGTGAAACCCATATGACCCATAGCACTGCCGTTTCCGAAGGGGAGAGAGCTCGGATCAGCCCCTTGACGCCAGCCCAGGAGGGCCTCGTTGGGCGGGTTTCCGACCGGGAGCTTACGGGCGTGGGCATTTTCCTCGAGGAGAAGTTTCCCGGCAGCCGACTGCGCCAGGTGATGAAGAAACGCCGCAACGGCATCGCCCGTACCGAAAAGACCGGCATGACCTGCGACGCCTCCGAGGCTCGCGCAGTTTTCGTCGTAGACATCGCCCATCAGCAGTTTGCCACGGAGCTTGCAGTCGGCAGTCGCAACCGCCCGCGCACGGGAAGGAAGGCCGGGTCCAAACCAGAGGTCCGGGCCTTGCTGGAAAATCCCATCAAATAACTTCATCTCGTTTTCGCCGGTTGCTCGTTCCAGCGCCAAGCCGAGGAGTATGAAGCCGACGTCACTATATACCTGACCCCGGGATGGGTTCAGAGGCAGCGCCGAGCGGTTCAGGACCTCGACCATCAGGTGACGGCCGCGGGAAAGGCTTGCCGTTCGGTCCGGCGACTCGACACCGAGATGGTTGATCCAGAAATTCCGCCAAGCCGGCAGCCCCGATTCGTGGCGAAGCAGCGATTTTACGGTGATTTGCCGCAGTCCGGGGGCGAGATCCGCGACTTTTTCGCCGCCGAGCCACTGCTCGAGGGTTTGCTCGAAGGCGAGTTTTCCCGCCACTTTAAGCTTGAAAGCGAGGACGGTGGTCGCGAGGGCTTTGGTCAGGCTAGCGAGGTCGAACACGTCGCGCCCGTCGGGAAGCTCTTGGTGCACGACGCTCGGGCGCGGCGAAGCCAGCGAGCCGAAGGCCGCGTAGCCGTGAGTGAACAGACCTTCGCGTCTGTTTTTATCGAAGATGTCGGCGATTTCTTTCAAAACTTCCGCGCGTCCAGGCGTTCTTTGAGGATGCGGTTGACGAGCCCTGGATTCATTTTACCCTGGCTTTCCTTCATGATCTGCCCCACGAAGAAACCCAACAGCTTTTCGTTGCCTTTGAGGTAGCCGCCTACCTGGTTCGGGTTGGCGTCGAGCGTTTTCTCGACCAGCGCTTTGATGGCGCCCTCGTCGGAGACTTGAAGGAGACCTTTTTTCTCGACGATTTGCCGAGGGCTCCCTGGGTTTTCCGCCATTTCGGCGAAGACCGTCTTGGCGATCTTGCCGGAAATCGTCCCGTCTTTGATGAGTGTAAGCAGCTCGTGCATGTGCGCGGCCGTAACCGGCGGTCGGCCGAGGTCCCAGTTCTTGGCGTTGGCTTCGGCCAGGTATTCGCCGATCAACCAGTTGGCGGCCTGCCTGGGATCGACGTCGTTTGCTTTCGTCACTCCGAGAAAAATCGCGCAAAGCCCCTGGTCCTGGATCAGGATGCCGGCGTCTTTCTCGCTTAGGCCTAGCGCCTCCTTGAAGCGCCGCTCCATCGCGTCGGGAAGCTCGGGGAGGGCTTTTTCCAGCCGTGCAACGCGCGCGGAGTCTAGCTTCAGTGGCTTCAGATCGGGGTCCGGAAAATAGCGGTAGTCGTGGCTGTCTTCTTTGCCGCGCATCGGCGCGGTGCGGCCCGTGTCGGCGTCGAAGAGCCGCGTTTCCTGGCTGATATTGCCGCCGCCGAGGAGGATCTCCGCCTGGCGCTCGGACTCGTAGGCGATGGCTTTTTCGATGTTTCTGAACGAGTTGAGGTTCTTGATCTCGCAGCGGGTGCCGAGTTTTTTCTCGCCTTTGGGCTTCAGCGAGACGTTGGCGTCGCAACGGAAGGAGCCTTCGTCCATGTTGCCGTCGCTGACGCCCAGGTGCCGAACGAGCGAGCGCAGGCGCTTTAGGTATTCGGCAGCTTCTGCGGCCGATTCCAGCACGGGGTGGGTGACGATCTCGCAGAGCGGCGTACCCGCCCGGTTCAAGTCGACGAGGCTGCCGTCTTTCGCGTGCACGTTCTTGCCCGCGTCTTCCTCGAGGTGAATGCGCACCAGTTCGACGAATTTGCCGGTGGCAAGCTTGATTCCGCCGCCTTCGCAGTACGGCAGGTCGAACTGCGTGATCTGGTAGCCTTTCGGCGAATCCGGGTAAAAGTACTGTTTCCGCGCGAAAACGCTGGTCGGGTTGATCTTGGCGCCCATGGCGAGGCCGAGCTGAACGGCGAAATCGACAGCTTTTTCGTTCAAAACCGGCAAAACCCCCGGCATGCCGAGGCAGACCGGGCAGACGTGGTGGTTGGGTTCCGCTCCGAATTTCGTAGAGCAACCGCAAAAGAGCTTCGATTCGGTCAGAAGCTGGCAATGGACCTCGAGGCCGATGACGAGGTCGAAGCACGAGGCGACGTCAGTACCCATTGGGCCTCCGCGCCTGCCAATCCGTGGCTTTTTCGTAGATCCGGGCGACATGGAGCAGCGTCGCTTCGGCGAACGGCGCGCCGATCAGCTGCATGCCGACGGGCAGGCCTTTGCCGTCGAATCCGCAGGGAATGCTGACGGCCGGGAGACCCGCGAGATTGACTCCGATGGTGCAGATGTCGCCGAGGTACATCGCCAGCGGATCCTGCGTTTTTTCCCCTAATTTATAGGCGGAAGTCGGGGCCGTCGGCGAGATCAGCACGTCGAACGACGCGAACGCTTTCTGAAAATCGCGGGCGATGAGCTGCCGGGCGCGGTTCGCCTTGGCGTAAAACGCGTCGTAATAGCCGGAAGACAAGGTGAAGGTGCCCAGCATGATCCGCTGTTTCACTTCGCGGCCGAAACCTTTGCTCCGCGACTTCCGGTAGAGATCCTTGAGCGAAAGGCCCGCTTCGGGGCTCCTGAAACCGTAGCGGATGCCGTCGAAGCGGGCGAGGTTGGCCGACGCCTCGGCGGCGGCGATGACGTAATATGACGGGATACTATATGCGAGATAAGGAAGCTGCGCCTCGCCAACGTCGGCCCCCTGAGCTTTGAGTACTTCAATGGCCGCCTCGAGGGTCTTCCGGACTTCGGCGTCGATGCCGTCGCCAAAGAACTCTTTGACGATCCCGACACGAAGCCTCGCGGGCAGGGGAGCGGCGGCGGGGGAATTGACGCTGGTCGAATCACGCGCGTCGAGGCCTGCAATGACGTCTAGGAGCAGCGCCGCGTCGTCGACGTTGCGCGCAAAGGGTCCGATCTGATCCAGCGAC
>JAYVBB010000381.1:0-2509 GCA_043750715.1 Pseudomonadota bacterium
GGCGAAATGACCGACGATCCCGCGAAACGGAAGCATTTTTTGATACTTGGCTTTGCTGAGCGTGGCGGCGCCGCCCACGGGCACGAAGCACCGCACCGGAGTCGGCTCGGCGGCGTCGACGCTCGGGTAGAACGTGACGACGATCAGATTGTAGTTTTTCGCCGTGCCGACGTCCCCGATCAGGAGGTCGTCGCTGGCACCGGCGAGCGTCTTGTTGATGTCCTTGATGAAGGTGTTCACCGTGACGTTCGTGTCTATGGCTCCCGCCAACTGGATGGCCGCCGCGGTCGGCATTTCCGGCGACTCGATTTCGACGTCTTTGCCGTCCAGACCTTTGACCTTCACTTTGAGCGGCTCGAGCGTCGAGATGGTGGTTTCGTCGTCCTTGCCTTCGATCCGGGCGAAGCCCCCGGCCAAGGGTTTCTCTCCACTGGCGCCACCGCTGAATTCGACGGTTTTTGCAGGATTTGCGGTACCCGCGAGCGGCTTTACCGCGGCGCAGCCGTCGGCGACGGCGGCGGGCAGGTGGCCGTCCTGAACGTAGACTGACGCTTGTTTGTAGCGGTAGTCGAAGATGGCGTCCTTGTCGCCGTCCTTCTGCTCGCGCACGTCGAAGAAGCCGAACTCGACGCTGACCTGCTTGGTCGCGAAGCCTTGCGGCGCCTCTGCGAGATACGGGCCGAACTCCAAAGCCGAGAAGTCGATGCCGCCGCCTTCGTCGGGCACCTTCTCGTCCTTCCCTTTGGGGGTGTTGCCCGTTTCCTTTTTTTCGGTCTTGGAGGAGCTGCCGCATCCCGAGGACAGGGCGACGGCGACGACGATCACAAATGAATGAAGCAAAGTGGTGCGCATGAGGTTCCTGATCGGCGCCGTGCGCTGACGAACTTAGGCCATCGCGGAATTTTTTCCGCGGCCGGGATTCAACCCATTGATTTTTCTCAAAAAACACCCCTGCTGACCGATTAGTTAAAGAATCCCGGTACTCCAGCCGATTGAGAGTTCAACCGGAAAACCGTGTGCTAGGGGAGAACAGGGCCCATGAAGGAACCCATCGAAAAGCAGCCTGAAACCCCTGCGGGAACAGGCGAAGAGCAAGCCAAGGAGACGGTCAACCGCCGCCGGATGTTCGGCGTGGGTCTCATTGGAGTTGCTTCGATGCTCGCCGCGGCGTGCTCCGGCACCGACTTCGCCAGCGGCAACTCGCTCGGCGCGAAAAGGAAGAAAAACAAGGACGAGAACGGAGGCGACGACGTCGCCGACGGTCCGGACACGGACAGCCCCGATCCAGGCGGTCCCGAAGGCGGCTCTCTCGACGTCAATGACCCCGACGACCCGACCAACGTTCCGGAAGTGACTGGCCTCGACGATTGCGCGGCGAACGTCACCACGTCGATCGACCCGAACGCCGACGACATCGGCGCCCTGAAGCCGACCGTCAAATTTTACGGCCGCATGGACTCGGCGCTCGTCGCCTTGAAATTTCCCGGCGGCGACGCCATCGACCAGGTCATCCTGGCTTCGCCCGAGGGCAAGCTCCTCGCCGTCCACACGGTCACAGGCGCCGACAAGGATGCGAGCGGCAACTACCGCCCGATCGTGATGGACAACGTCTGGCTGAAGGTCAAAGGCAAGGACCTCACCGACGTTCGCATCATCCTCCAGACGCCTAGCGGCAAAAAAGGCCACAACGAGAAAATCGTGTTCTTCACGACGTTCAACGGCAAGCCGGTGCTCGACTTGGCCGGCCGCACCGTTCCGGCCGGCGTGCTCGGCCACCAGAGCGTGACGCAATTCAGCTCCGTGACCGACAAAGGCAACACGAACTTCAAATCCGACCAGGACGTGAAGTATCCAGCCAAGTACAACGGTGGTGACGCGGAAAACCGCTTCCTGCAGACGGCGCAAGCCAACACGACCTGGAGCAAAGGCGCCGGGGTCAAAGGCACCGTTACCGACATCATGGGCGAGACCATCAACATCGACGGTCAAGGCATCCTCGAGCATCAGGTGTTCTGCACCTACGACGACTCGGGCGCCAACGTAGTTCGCACGATCCTCCACATCGGCTAAGGAACCAGCACATGGCTTTCGCAAAAACCGAAGTTTTCGAAATGGATCGTCGCTCGCTACTGAAAATCACGGGCACGATGGGCATCGCCGTCGGCTTCATGCCGAGCGAGCTCTATGCCGGCGGAGTCTGCGAGAAGCTCGTCACCGAAAACGGCGGCGTCAAAGCGACCCAAGCAGGTGCCACGCTGCAGTTCTGGATCGACGGTCTCCACCTGGGCGTCACCGACAAGAACAACAAGTTCGTCGGTTCGACCAACGTCAAGTCCCGCGCGAACATCACGCTGTTCATGGACTTGAGCCAGACGGCGGTCAGCTACGTCGAGTCCGTCGTGCTGATGGAAGGTCTACTTTCAAAAATGTCACCGGACTGACCATGGGTAACAATGTCCGATTCGGAGGTATTAACGTAGGTACAATAAAGTCCGTCGAATTTGTCTCA
>JAYVBB010000382.1:0-9577 GCA_043750715.1 Pseudomonadota bacterium
CCTTCGAGAGCATCGACTGGATCGCCAACCTAGCTCACGACCAGGAGATCGAGGAAAGCCTCAGCACGCACCTCGAGAGCATCAAAAAGGTCCACCAGCTGCAGCAGCAGCTGATCGTCGAGCGCCTCAAGGCGCCCGTCGGCCGCTTCATGGTCCAGAGCCAAAAGCAGTACCTGGACGAAGCCACCATCCGCAAATGGCTCGCCGAGTCCGACTTCGACGGCATGACCGACGTCAAAGAGATCAAGCTCACCTCCCTCAAGGGCGCCATCGACCAGGCAGACCTCGACGAGCCGCTGAAATGGCTCGACCGCGACCGGCTGAAACTCCTCGACTGGGTGCTCGAGTTCCCGAAGGGCGCGACCTACGAGTCGTTCAAGGCCGCGGAAGACGTCAAGCAACGCTACCAGCTCATCGGAGCCAAGCTTCAGGACTACATCCGTCCGATGCTGGTCAAAGCCGCGGCGTTGATCCCGACACTGAGCTTCCTCCTGCTGGCAAGCCTCTTTTTCGTCTATGCGCGCCGCTTCCGCGGGAAGATCAGCGAGGTGACGTCGGGGTTCCAGCTCTGGTCTGAGCGCGACGCGCAGTTCCGCTTCGACGAGCTTTATACCGGCGAGCTGAAGCTCATCACGATGCAATTCAACTCGATGGCGGACGAGGTCGAGACCAACCGCCAGCGGAGCCTTTACCTCGAGAAGATCGCGTCGTGGCAGATCATCGCGCGCAAACTCGCCCACGAGATCAAAAACCCCCTGACGCCGATCCAGATGATGGTGTCGCAGCTCAAACGCCGCTACAAAGGCGACGATCCGGCTTTCGGCAAACTCCTAGAAGAGGCCCAGCACATCATCACGGAAGAAGTCTCCGGTCTGCGCCGCATGGTGGACAACTTCTCCAACTTCGCCCGCCTGCCCGAGCCCCAGCCCCGGGAAACGGACATCGTGACGCTTTGCCGCCACGCCATGGAGTTGCAGAAAGCCGTCTATCAGCAGCACGAGATCGCCTTCGAGACGCGCCTCGCCAAAGCAACGGCGCTCGCCGACGACGATCTCATCCGCCAGGTCCTGATCAACCTCATCAAGAACGCCGCGGAAGCCTGCGGAGAACAACCGTCGAGGATCCTGGTCGGCCTCGAGGAAGCGGGACCCGACCTGCTGATCACGGTAAGGGACAACGGACCGGGGATTCTACCCGAGCTCAAGGACCGGATCTTCGAAGCGTACTTCACGACCAAGCACACCGGCCCGAGTCCCGGCATGGGACTCGGCCTCGCCGTTTGTCAGAAGATCGTCATCGACCACGCCGGTAAGATGACGGTCAAGAGCAAGCCCGGCGAAACCGTGTTCACGATCCGCCTGCCGCGCAAGAAGAAGGACTGAGGACACTCATGACGACCGCCGAAAACGTCCGCTCCGATTTGATCCGCAACCGCAAGATCCTGGTCGTCGACGACCACCGGAACATCCGGGTCAGCCTGCGCATGACGCTCGAAGGCGAAGGCGCCCGGATCTTCGAGGCGGAGACCGTGAAGGACGCGACGGCGAAGCTCGGTCACATGGGCAAGGACCAGCCCTTCCCTTACGACTGCGTGCTGCTCGACATCCGGATGCCCGACGGCTCCGGCCTCGACCTTTTGAAAATGCTGTCCGAGAACGGGCTGGCGTCGCGCGTCATCATGATCTCCGGCGAAGGCACGGTGACGGACGCGTTCAAGGCGACCCAGGCCGGCGCCTTCGACTACATCGAGAAGCCGTTCGGCGAGGAACGGATCATCGTCAGCGTCGCGCGTTGCCTGGACTTCAACCGCATCCAGACGGACAAGGACAAGCTCGAGCAGCTGGCGGGGGGCCGTGAGATCCAGGGCACGCACCCCAAGATTGCGGAAGTCTTAAAGCTGATCAAGCGTGTCGCCCCGACCAACGGCCGGGTGCTGATCACCGGAGAGAGCGGCACGGGCAAAGATCTCGTGGCCCTCGCCGTCCACCGCGACTCCGCCCGCTCCGACAAGCCGATGATCAAAGTGAACTGCGCGGCGATCCCTCATTCGCTCGTCGAGAGCGAGCTGTTCGGCCACGAAAAGGGTTCGTTCACGGGCGCGTCCAAGCTCCGCAAAGGCGTCTTCGAGCTGGCCGACGGCGGCACGCTCTTCCTCGACGAGATCGGCGAGCTGTCGCTCGACGTCCAGGCAAAGCTGCTACGGGCCCTGCAAAACGGCGAGATCCAGCGCGTCGGCGCCGAGAAGTTGATCAACGTCGACGTGCGGCTGCTCGCTGCGACCAACCGCGATCTGGCGGAAATGGTGCAGTCGGGCGAGTTCCGCGAAGACCTCTTCTACCGCTTGAACGTCGTGACGCTGCAGCTCCCGCCTCTCCGCGAACGCCAATCCGACATCAGCTCGCTCGCGCTGGTGTTCCTGGAAGAGGCCTGCGTCGAGCATTCGCTCGGCCAGCGCATCTTGAGCCCGGAAGCGATGAAGCAGCTGATCGCCCACAACTGGCCCGGCAACATCCGGGAGCTCAAGAACCTGGTCGAGCGCACGGCAATTCTCAGCGAAGAGCCGATGATCGATTTCATTGACGACCTCCCTGTGCCGGCCGCCGCCTCCGCCAAGGCTTCGGCGCCCAAGTCTGATTCAACCAGCCAGCCGGGCCTGCCCGCCGTAGCCTTGGCGGAGGCGGGAGAATTCTCGTTCTCCTGCGGCATGGCCCCGTGGCAGGAATTCCACGAGGCCGCGGGCAAATCCTATCTGAAGCACGTGCTCCGGAAGGCCAACGGCAACGTCAGCGAGGCCGCCCGGATGCTGTGTCTCGAGCGGGCCTATTTGCATCGCCTGATGAAAAAACTCGGAGTCCAGCGCGACGTCGTCGTGCTCGACTAACCGAGTGTCGAGCCCATTGAGCGTGATGTGTCGACTATTTCAGGTCGGCCGAAAACTTGCAGTAACAGGCGAAATCCAAGTGCTCACAGTTCGGTGAGCCTTGAAACGTGATGATCTGACGCGAAGGACAAGAATAGCGGCATTCGCTGGCGCTCGGGACGCAGCCGACCATGCCGTACTCGGTCTCGTCCGGAGGAGTCGGAGGCGTAAACGTACGGCCTGGACAGCGGCAAGCCACCGGCGCGAGCTCGTCCGGGCAAAGCGTCGGGTCTTCGAGGCCTTGACCATCACGCTCGGCGCAGGAGTAGCGGCACTCGCCCAGAGTTGGCACACAGCCGACGAATAATTGCTCGACGGGTGCCGGCGAGGCACCCCCCGCTTCGGGTGTTTCGGGCGCGCCGTCCTCGACGGAAGCCGTCGTACTGCCGCCATCGGCCGTTTTGCAGCCCTGTGTCAAGGGCAGAGCGAGGATCAACGCCGTCCAAATCGTCATACGCATGCGGAGCCATCCTTTACGAGGTTTGTGCAACTTTAGGGCGCCGGGCGGCGTCTGTAAAGGCCTAGGGGACCCGCCGGCATTCCGCGATCGAGCGGATGTGGCCTAGACAGATTTGTTAGGAACGCGGCAACGCCATTTGGACCCGAAGTTCCGAAGTTCCTTTCTTCGCTCGACTCGAGGTAAGTTCACCTCCTGCCTGGCGCCGCGCTCCTAACTGAAAATTCCGCTAATTTCAGCGTCTTCTGTTTATTTTCTATAGCTCCTCCGGACCGGACCGATCCCCCCACCGGGACCTGCAAACGAGGGGTATACTCTTGATCTCGAAAAAGGCGATTTTGGGACGATTTGTCGCGCTTCGCTGCACGGGTTTGCGGATCGCGTTATTGACCTTCACGCTGACGGCGATGCCGACGATCGTTGTCGCTGAAACGTCAGTCGCGAAAAGCCCTTCATTGACCCTGGCTCAAGCAAAATCCGGCGCGTCGAGCAAAGGCAACGCAAAGGGTAAATCCAAGGCGAACGCCAAAACTTCGCCGGCGAAAACAAGCAAAACGAAATCCAAAGCCAGAACAAGCAGCAGGCCTCAAGCGACTTCAAGTTCCAGGGCAGGGTTCGATTCGGCGGGGAACACCACGGCTGCTAGCGCTGGTTCGACCTTCGCTATTGGTTTTGCCTGCGCAATCTTGCTGCTGCTCCTAGTATCAGTGTACCGGGTCTTCGTCGCAGCAGGTGAGCCTGGTTGGGCCGTCTTTGTGCCCATCTTTGGCAATTATGTCATGACTAAAATCGCTGGCCGACCAGGCTGGTGGACCATTCTCTTGTTCCTGCCATATGTCAGTCTTATTTTTTATGCGATCGTCAACGTCGGCATAGCCAAAAATTTTGGAAAAGGCACGCTGTTCGGCATCGGATTGACGTTCCTGCCGTTCATTTTTTACCCTCTTTTGGCTTTCGGCGATGCGACCTATTCCCCCGACGGCGCTGCGACACCTCGCCCATTTGCTCCAACGAGGGGACCCGGATCTCCCTATAGAAGCAAGAACCGGGCGGCCTGAAGCATTTATAGAAATGGCATCGACAAAGCTTCGAAAGCCCTCCTAGAGCAGCTCGCGGCAGTCGGCGATCGTGCGGAGGTACGTGCTGAGCTTCTCGCCGTCGGCGATTTTCTTGACGTACCACCAGCCGTCTTCGTACGCGCAAACGCGTCCGCTCGTCGACGTGCCGACCGATTCGGTGCATTCGGCGACCGTACGCATGTACGTGCTGAGGTCCGTGCCCGTGTCGTGGTTGACGAGGTAGTACCAGCCGTCGCGGTACGTGCACATCAGCGGACGGTCGTAGGTCGAGGCGAGCCCCGTGCAGTCGTCGATGGTGCGGAGGTACGTGCTCAGGTTGGCGCCGGTTTGCGCGTCGACGAGATAGAACCAGCCGTCCTTGTACGTGCAGAGGAGCTCGCGGGACGCGGTCGCCATCAGCTGCGCGCAGGTCGCGAGGTCCCTGATGTAGGTGCTGATCGCATCGCCGGAGGCGATCTTGATCTGGTAATACCAGCCGTCCCGGTACGTGCACATCAAGCCGTCCTTTTCCGTGGCGACGAGGCCCCGGCAGTCCTGCGCGGTGCGCATGTACGTGCTCAAATCACGGCGCGTCTGGGTATCGGTCAGGTAGTACCAGCCGTCGCGGTAGGTACACAGCAAATCCGAGTTGCCCTGCCCGCCTTCGCAGACGCGGCCGGCGCGGATGTCGTCGGAGGTGCGGATTTCCTGGTCGCCGTTGCGGCAGACCACGTCAAAACGGCCGTCGCTGCGGGCCGACATCAGGCGGATGTCCGGCACGTCTTTCGTCGACGCGGATTCGGAGCTTTGCCGGTCGCAGGCTGCGAGGAAAAGAGGCAGGACGAAGAGCAGATGCAAAACCTTACGAAACGCGTTGCCAGACATGGATGTCCTCCAGAAGGGATAAAATTGACGAAGTCGGGAAGGGTACGAGCAAAAGGAATGCCAGCGCCATTCTTTTGCGTTGCCCGCGCTTGGATGCCGAATGCGTTGAGAAATTTTCCGCGAGCAATTCGACGCCAGCCGGACTTTCGGTACTAAAATGTACTGAGATACTGGTTATGGTTATTGATCTGGTTCCGTCTTTAGAGGTTGCATTCACTGCCCAATTTACCGATCATCAGCCATTAGCCCTAAAACCAGCCCATCGGGGAGGCAACATGCCCGCCAATATCGCACCGGCCTTAGGCTTCGTCGCGCTTGCGATCACCGGTGGCTTGGCCGTGTACTACTGGCGGCGCGCCGCCAGCCTCTACTCCCTCCTGGTGGAAGGCGCCAACCGCTTCGAGGAGCTCCGCCACCGGAACGCCCAGCTCGAGCAGGTCAGCGTCAAGGCCGAGGAAAAATTCAAGCAGCACCGGGAAACGGCGACGCGCCTCACCGAAAACATGGAAGAGGCCCGCGCCAAGGCGGCCGAGCTCACCCGCAAGCTGGAAGCGAAAGAGCACGAGACCCGTCTGGTCTCGGAGAAGCTCGAGCTGCAAAAGGGCCACCTCGAGAAGCAACTGACGAAAACGCAAGACATGCTGCGCGTCGCGGAAGAGCAACGCGGCGACTTCTTCCTCAAAGAGAAAGAATGGCAGGCCAAGGTCATCGACCTCGAGAAAAACAAGGCCGACGTCGAAACGCGCGCCAAAGCGATGGATCCGGCCGAGCTCCGCAAGCTCAAACGCAAGATCGCGCAGTATGACCGCCTCTATTCGAGCATGAAGGGCCTCCGCGAGATGAGCGAGGAGCGCAACCGTAACTGGGAAGTGGCGCTACGCAAGCTCTCGCTCTGGATCCTCGCCGAAGAAGGCCAGACCCGTCCGGACCTCGCGCAGATGCCGATCGGCCCGCTCGTCGCCAAGTCGATGCAGGCGATCGGTGCCCAGCTGATTGACGAGCACGAAACGGCGTTTGGCGCCGAGGCGGCCGAATCCATGGACGGCCCGGAAGGCGAAGAACCGGACGCGGGCGCCCCGAGCGACGAGGCCCCGTGACGGTTTCGGAAAAGTTTCCGGAAGACGCCTGGCGGCTGATGCAAGCGATGCTCACCGACCAGCGGCGGGACCGCATGCTGCACGCCGCGGAGAACCGCACGCGGTTCGTGCGCCTGGTCGTCCAGGACGTCCACGACCCGCACAACGTCTCGGCGTGCCTCCGGTCGGCGGAGGCCTTCGGAGTGCAGGACGTCGACGTCGTCACGCTCCAGGAAACGTTTCGCGCCTCGACCGTCGCGCGCGGAGTCAACCACTGGCTCACGGTGCGGAAGCACAAAGCCATCGAAGACTGCGCGCAGGCGCTGCGCGCGGACGGCTTCCGCATCGTCGCCGGCGTGCCGAAGGCCGGAGCGAAAGCCCTCGACGAGCTGCCGCTGGACCGGCCCATCGCCGTCGTCTTCGGCAACGAGCGGGACGGCATCGACCCCGCCTGGCACACCCACATCGACGAGCCGTTCACCATCCCGATGGTCGGCATGGTCGAGAGCCTGAACATCTCGGTATCGGCGGCCATCGCCGTGCATCAGTTGACGAAATCGGCTAGGGCCAAGGTTCCGCCGGCGCGCTATTTCTTAAAGGAGGATGAGAGGAACGCGCTTCTTTGCTCCTGGATCTGCCGCCAAATCCCCGCCTGGCCGGAAGTGTGCGCCCGGTTGCGCGCCGTGACTCCCGAGCGTTAGAATGGCGGGGTGACCCTGCCTCCGGGAGATGTCATGACGCGCTTCCTGCTCCTCTTCACCCTGGTCTGCTCCTCCACCGCATTTGCCGTGCCGGGAGCAAAACGCAATCTCGGCACGATCCGCCCGGCGAAAAGCCCGGCAGCGAAATCCGAGAACACCGCCTCGTCGCTCGGCGAGTCTTACGCGCTGGTCGGCACGATCTCGTGCGAATCGTGCGCCAGTCCGTTCCAACCGGTCGCGGTCGTCCGCGAGCTCGCCGGGCAGAAGCTCCTGCATTTGCGAGTCGGCGACGAGCTGTCGCTCGCCAACGGCGAGCATGCCGTCGTGACGGTCATCGGCTCGGGTGCCGTCGAGTTCAAGGGCGCTTACGGCTCCTACCGGCTGCGCGCCGGCGGCTTCCCGGACGAGTCCGTCGAGGAAGCGACGATGATCGCCACCAAGCCCAAGTCGTACATGCCGCCGCCGGTCAACAGCGGCGTACGCTGGTGATTCAAAACGACCGGGCAAACGCCGCGAAATCGCGGGAGGCCTGCCGAAGCGACGCCTCCGCCTCCGCGACGAGGCACTTCCCCTGGCCGTCGAAGAGCTTGTGCACCTGGGCGATCGACACCATGCCCGGCATCACGTATGCGCCGATGTGGAAGCAAACCGAGCGCAGGTGCTCGACGGCGCGCGTCGCGCCGATGCCGCCGGCCGCGACGCCGATGATCAGCACGGGCTTTCTTTCGAGGACCGACGGGTAGCCCAGGTATTCGACGAGGATCTTCATCACGGCGCTGTAGCTGCCGTCGTACTCGGGAGTGATCAGGACGGCGCCCTGGCTCTGCAGAACACGGCGTTTGAGGTCGTCTTCCAATGCCTTGGACGACGGCGAATTGAGGCCCGGGATCTCGAGCGGCAGGGTGCGCGGGTCCATCAGATCGACGTCGGCTCCGGCGGCCTTCAGCTCGTCCACGACGAGGGCCATCACCTTGCTGGTGTTGCTGGCTTCGCGGCCGCTGCCCAAAAGCACGGCCAGGGGGAGTTTCGCGCGCGGGGTCGCCATCCCGGAATCATCCCTCAAATCGCCTGTAATTCCAATAACCATTTGGGACCTTTAAAGAAATTGGCCGATCTAGCCGATAAGAACGGCATACACGACGGATTTTTGGGGGATTTAGAGATGCGCCTCCTTTTCGCCTGCCTGGTGCTCGCCGGGTGCAATGGCGGGGATTTCGGCAGCGACGGCGACAAGGCCTTCACGCCCGAGTCCGTCAATTTGAAGTGCGGGGCTGACGGCACCTACTCGCAGGAAGACCTGCGCCTCGAAATCAAAGATCTGAGCAACGTCAAGATGGTCGTGCAGGGGCAGTTCTGCCCGCAGGCTCCGGCCGAGCTCGACCTGGTGTTCCTCGTCGACTTTTCGCTGTCGATGTACAACGAGGAAAAGAGCCGCGGCAACGACCAGGTCAAGGACGGGAGCTGCGGCCGCCTCAAGGCCGCCTCCGCCATCATCGACCGCTACTCCGAGACGCTCGCGAGCCAGAACGCCAAGATCAAGGTCGGCGTCGTGCAGTTTTCCGCCGACAAGCTGAAGACCATTTCCCTGACCCCCATCAAGGATTTGAAGAGCCAGCTGACCGAAGACAACTTCTGCGGCGGCGTCGCGGGCACCAACTACAAGGCCGCGTTCGAAGGCGCTTCCGAGCTGCTCGCCGGCGAGTCCGGCACGAAAGTCCTCTACCTCATCTCCGACGGCCTGCCCACCGAGGGCGGCGGCGGCGAGCGCGGCAACTTCCCGCGCCATCTCGAAGCGGCGCAGACCGCGGCCGACGCCATGCGCGGCGCCGTCTCGAACCTGACCTTCAACACCGTCTTCCTGCAAGGCGAGGTCGAGCCGGACGACGCCGCCGTCGATCCGAAGACGTTCCTCGACAAGCTCACCGGCTCGCCCGACCGCGTCAAGATCGCCACCGCCGCCGACGACCTGTCGGCCGAGATTCTGGCCTTGAAATCACCGCCCGTCGATCTCGATACCACGAAATCGCAAGCAGTTCTGAAGGCCGACGGCGCCGCCGACCAGATCGTGGCCTTCGCGGAGTTCGCGGCGGACCCAACGCAGGATCAGGTCTGGCGCTTTCGTACGGAACAGTTCAAAGCGTTCCCCGGCAGCTCGAAGGAAAGCACGCTCGACGTCACGACGTTCGACAAGGCCGGCCAGAAGTACGACCTGAGCTTCACGATCCTGACCAAGCCGGAGAAGTGACGAGCGGTCGCGGCGACGGCATCACGGAGAAGATCAGGAGCAGCGTCCCGATCAGCGTGACGTCGTAGGCCATTGGCAACGTCGACATCGAGAACAGCAGCATGAAGGCCCAGACGCCGAGCAAAAAGGCCGTCTGCCGCGAGCCGCGGGACCATTCGCGGGCGATGGCGAACGCCAACAGCATCAGACCCAACGCGTAGACGGACATGCCGACCACACCGAGCTCGGCGCCGAT
>JAYVBB010000383.1:0-10098 GCA_043750715.1 Pseudomonadota bacterium
ACCATCAGGCCTTGGCCGTCCAACGCGACGACTTGCGAGAAGCCCTTGTTGCCCGTGAGGTAACGCCCGGCGTGGCGCCACGGCGTGCCGCCGTCGACCGGGAATTCGAAGACGTGGTTCACGTAGCGATAGTCCATGTCCCCGGTCTTGAACATGCCGCCGAAGATGTACAGCGATCCGCCGGCGACGCCAGCGGCAGGGGCGAACGTCGCGAACGGTAGCGCCGGAAGCTCGCGGAACATTTTCGTCTTGGGATTGAACGCGGTGACTTTGTCCAGCAGCTCGAAGTGGCTGGCGCCGACGCCAAGGCCGCCGATCATCCAGATCTCGTCGCCGACGGTGACCGACGACAGCGCGCGGCGGAGCGGATCCGGCAGCGCCACGTCGAGCACGCTCACTTCTTCGGTCGAGAGGTCGAAGACGTCGACCGTGCGGAGGAAGCGGCCTTCGGCGTCGTTCGGACGTTGAGGCGTCGAGTCCCAGCCGCCGAGGAGGTAGACTTTGCCGTCAACCTCACCCAGCACGTAAGACGAACGCGGCATTGCGAGGTGGCCGACCGTTTCCCAGCGGTCCTGCTCGGTGTCGTAACGCTCGATGAGATCGAGCGATTTCCACTTCGGCAGATGCTCGTCCGAATAGGCGAAGCCACCAAAGGCATAGACGTATTTGCCGTGGGCGGCGAGCGCGAAGCCGTGGCACGCGACCGAGCGCGGCGCCGTCTGATGCCAGGTCTTGGACGCGAGGTCGTAGAACTCGACGCGATCCATGAAGCTTTCCGGCGGGTAAGTGTGCTCGTGGCCTTGGTGACCGCCAGCGATGAACACCTTCGTGCCGATGCGCACCGAGCCGAACGAAGAGCGCGCCGGGTCGGCCATTTCAGGAAGCAGCGAACGCTCGAGTGACAAGTCCCCGCTGTAAGCTGACGTGAACACCGAGCCACCGGAAACCACCAGCGGTTTGATCTCGCTCGGGCCGTTCGTGAGAGACGGCTTCGCGACATTCAGTGCGAACGACTCGCTTCCTTCAGGGAGGGTCGAGTAGCTCACCGAGCCGTCGGGATGCATGTAAGGATCGGCGTCGATGTTGGCGTCGTTCGTCAACCGCTTGGAAGATCCGGTCGCCAGGTCCAGCAGCGCGATCTCGCTTTGTCCGTCGTAGCGGGTGCCGTAAGCCACTTGGCGGTCGTCGAAGCTCAGCGAAGGCGCGACGGCGTAGCCGTCGACGGCGGTCAGCGTCTTTTTCTCGTTGGTCTCGAAATCCAGCAAAACCAGCTCTTTGCGCTGGGCGTCCTTCGTCCGGTGGTAGACGATGAAATGGCCGTCGGCGGAAAGGTTCGGGAAATAGAGCTTCGCTCCCTCTTCCTCGATCTTGCGCGAGGGGCCCGCGTACTTCAGGCGCCGGAGACCGTCGCCGCGACCCTCCAAGGGTTCGAAGTTTCCCGCCGCCTTTGCCGCGGCGAAATCGATGATCTCGATGAGCGAGCCGCCGCCGTCGGTCGGCGACGCGAAGGCAAGCAGCTTGCCGTCGCCGGAGAAGCGGGGCTGCAGGTGCCAGCCCCGCGTGTCGGTCCACTCGATCAGCTCGTCGGTCGCGAGCTCGCGCGTGACGATGCGCAGATTCGCTTCGTCGGCGCCTTCCGCGAAGACGAGGAAGCGTCCGTCGGAAGACAGGCGCGGATATAGTTGCACGGCGCCCGCGGTCGGCAGCGCGCGCGGGGCGGTGCCGTCTTCGTGCGCGAGCTGAATGACGCGGCGGTCGTTCTCGTCTTTCACGTAAACCAGGACGCTCCCCGCTTGCGCGGTTTGCGTGAATGCCACCAGGGCTCCCACAAGACAGACTAGTTTCATCACGGCTCCTTAGCGTCGGCTCAAATGATAATGATTCTCAGTATCGGCGAGAACCATCAGTTGTCAAGCAGTTAGGAATGCTTGGTGGTAGGAGGATACGCAAATCATTGGTATGTCGCCAAAACCATCCATTGCGGTGTGCAAAAACAGGGTTTTAGCGCAGCCTGGGTTGGCTTGCCGCTTGCATCCCATGGCTACGATGAAGCTGATCCCGCAGACCCGGGCCGAGGACCGACAATGCAACACTCGCGTAATGCGCTGGCCGACGCGAGGGTTCTCATCGTCGAGGACTCGCCCGATCTGGCGACACTCTATTCGGCAATCCTGCGCGCCCACGGAGCGAAGACGACCATCGCCTGCACGATGCGGGACGGGCTCAGTAAGTCGTTCAAGTCGCCTCCCGACCTGATCCTTTGCGACCTCTCGATGGCGCATGGCAGCGGCCTCGATTTCATCGGCGCCGTGCGTGCCATGGAAAAAGGCACCGGCCACCACGTGGTCGCCGCCGCGGTCACCGGGCATTACGACGACGCCAGCCTGGCGGCCGCGACGGCGGCCGGCTTCGACGACTGTATCTGCAAGCCGGTAACCAATGAAGTGCTGATCGACTCGGCGAGGCGGCTCCTCGGCGAGGAGCCGCGGCTGCCAGGGCCGGCTACGGACGGCCGCGGCGGATACACTCCGCCCGGTCGGAGCTCGTCGAATAGCGAGCGAAACACTCGCTCACCGTTCTAGCGCTGCGCGCCGTCTCGATGCACCAGGCGCGATCCGCACTGGTCGAATAGTGGTCGAAGCAGGCATCGACCACCTCGCCTTTCGGCGCCGTCTCGACGCACCACGCCCGGTCGGAGCTGGTCGAGTAGTTGGCGAAGCACGCGTCGACGATGTCGCCGCGCCGTGCGTTCTGAATGCAGGCAGCGCGGTCGGAGCTCGTCGAGTAGTGGGCGAAGCAGGAGTCGACGACGTCGCCCGGCGAGCCCGTTGTGATGCACCACGAGCGGTCGGAGCTGGTCGAGTAGTGCTCGAAGCAGCTGTCCACGCTATCGGCCGACTTGGCGTTGTCGACGCACCAGGCGCGGTCGGAGCTGGTCGAGTAATGCGCGAAGCAGGCGTCGACGACGCCGCCGCGGGCGCCGGTGTCGATGCACGCCGCACGGTCGGAGCTCGTCGAGTAGTGCTCGAAGCAGGACGTGACGAGCGCGCCGGAGCGCGCGTGCTCGATGCACCAGGCGCGGTCGGAGCTCGTCGAGTAATGCGCGAAGCACGAATCGATGACGTCACCGCGGGTGCCGTTTTGAATGCACCACGCACGGTCGGAGCTGGTCGAATAGTGCGAAAAGCAGGAATCGACGGTGTCGCCCTTCTTTGCGGTCGCGATGCACCAGGCCCGGTCGGAGCTCGTCGAGTAGTGCGCGTGGCAGGATTCGACGATGCCGTCCCGGGACCGCGGCTCGTCGTCGTCGCCTTGCCGGTCATGCCGTTCCGCCAGCGTGCTGGGCGAGACGCCGGACGAACACGCGGTCGCAAAAATGATGCCGGCGAGCAAAACGAACGCTTTCATAGGGCCCCCTTGGTGACTGGGGCCTTTTGCAGCATGCGTGCCAGCGGCGAAGTCGGAGTTTGGCCCATGATCTCGGCGGGCAGGCCGCGCCCTTCGCCATTTTGGCGGGTTTTGCCGGTTTCATTTTGTGACCGGTTTCCGGCTGCGGCATGCTCAGCCTTTTTCGGCGCGTCGGCAAAACGGCAAGGCTTCGACGCTCGACGAAAGATAGGCTTCGACCTTCGGCCGCACTTTCCGCGACGTGAGCACGGACCAGTAGTAGGGTTTGCCCGGCGGGAACAGCGCGCCCCGCACTTCCAGCTGACGCCTGAGGATCGCCACGCCGCAGCTCAGATTGACCTCGGGATCGACGATGTTCCCCGCGGCGCGGTCGAGCGTGCAGTCCGGATGGCCGGCGCGGTCCGAATAGCTGAGCTGCAGGAGTCCTTCGCTCATCTGGGGCGCGCCTGTGTCCGGATCCGACCATGCTTCCTGCATGCGCGCGGCCGGGTCGAAGTTCGATTCGTAACGCGCGATCGCTTCGAAGAAGGCGGACCAGAACCGCGAACGTTGCGCGGGTGTGGCCGCAACGAAACCGGGACACACCGCTTGGATGGCCCGGCGCGGCTTCGGGCCGGGAGTCAGCAACGCGGGCGAATGCTTCGCGATCGCGCGCTCGACGGCGGCGTTCCATGCGGGTTGCCAGGCCGGAGCGGGAGCAAGGGCTGGACCGGCCAAAGTCGCAGGAGGCGCGGGCATTTCCGCGGCTTTCAGCGCATGCGCGCAAGCGCCGAAGGGCACGGCCAGGACGAGCAGGTATTTGCGCAGGAGAAGCATGTAGGACTAGGATACCACGATGCGCTCTTCCCTCGTTCCCATCATAGCCTACGTTTCCGCCTTGTTTCTCTCGTTGCCCGTGACGCCGTTTTTGGTCGACTCGCTAAAGGCGGCGGGGATTCTGGGCGCAGTCGTCGGCGCGATCTTTTTGGCGAGCTTCGTGTTCGGAGCTTACGTCCTCGTCGCGCGGTTGCGAATCCGGGCGCCCCAATTCCATTTGATTCTCCTGGCATTGCTGGCGGTTCTCGGGGCGGTCGTGGCGACGGTGAAGACTCACCAGGAGCAGATTCATTTTCTCGAGTACGGCGCCCTCCCCCTCCTGATCGGCCGGCATTTGCGGACGCGGCTGTCGTCCCGCCGCCTGCTCCTGCTAACGTTCGCCTCGGCGGCCGCCATCGGACTCGTCGACGAATGCATCCAATACCTCCTGCCGATGCGGTACTTCGACCTGCGGGACATCGCGTTCAACGTCGTCGCCTCGGCCTTCGGGACGACGGTATTCGCTCTCATCCTGAGATTTGCACCGGATTTTCACACGGATTGACCGGGATTTGCCCTTCCGGATGCGATGCTTGGTCTCATGAAGCCGTCGCCTCGCGTCCTTTTCCCGTTCGTCGTCGGTACTGCGTCCGTCGCGATCGGCATCGAGCCGCTCGTGTGGTTGGTCAAGGCGCAGTCGTCTCCCGCGCAGGCGAAGATCGCGCTGGCACGGGTGGGAATCCTGAGTGTGGCGCTGGCCTGGTCGCTGCTGTCCGGCCGGAACCGCTACGTTGCTCCGGGCATCGCCTTCGGCGTGGCGATGCTCACCCTGGGTCTCGGCGCCCGGACCTGTGGCCTGGCCCTCGGAGTGAATCACGTCGGAGCGGTGGCGCTGGTAGGCGATCTCTACGCGGCGTGCTGGCTCCTCGATCTCCCCGGTCGCAAGCGACCGGCGTCGCCCCTGCTTCTCGCCGCGGCAGCGGCGTTGTGTCTTCCCGTCGATCGCCCGCTCTATCGCCTCCTCGGCTTTCCCGCCCAGGAACTCTGGCGCCTGGTTTCGGGGTCACGCGTTTCGCCGGAGCTCCTCGTCGACGTCCTGGTGCAAGGACTGTTTCTCGCCTTGGTCGCCGCCGCCTTCGTGCATCGCCCGCGCCGGATTTCCTGGGATTTCCGGCAGCGCCCCCGGCGAACGGCAACGGCAGCCGGCGTGACCGTAGTCGCGGGTTGCGTCGCCGTCGTCGTTCTCCATCTTCACGCTCCCGGTCCGATCGACAAAGGCGCGGCATTGGCCGCGCCCCCCTTGCCACTCCACTTCGCCGGGCGAGCGCTGGAGACGGTGCCCCTGTCTGCCAACGAACGGGATTTCTTCGCGGCGGTAGGAGGTAACGCGGCAAAGGGGCGTTACGGCGAGCTGTCGCTTCTCGTCGTCGAATCGCGGTCTCCCCTGCGTCACCTCCATTCGCCGACGTGGTGTCTGGCGGGCCTCGGTCACGACGTGAAGTTTCTCGGTTACGCCGACCTCCCCTTCCCTGCGGCGCGATACCGGGGCACTTCACCCGAAGGAATCGTCTACGAAGTCGAAAGCACCTTCGTGTCTTCCGCCGGCGACGTCGTCCCCGAGATCTCCGAGGCGATCTGGCGGTGGCTGCTCGAGCCGCGTCTGGTCTGGCGCTCGGTGCAGCTCTTCGGCCCGGCGGGAGGCGCGGGAAACTGGCCTTCAACCACCGGCGTTCGCGACCTTCGCCCTTTCGAGGGGGGCGTCGCGGCGGATCATCAGCATCGTGAGGTCGTCCGGTAGGACGACGCCTTGGCCGGCCTGACGCGCAGCGTCCGCCAAGCGGTCGAAGGTCACCCCGCTACCACTGCCGAAGTTGGCCTTGAGGGCTTGCTCGAACCGGGTGAAGGCCTCTGAGGCGGCTTGCGTCCGGCAGGATCCTTAGTGGACGAATCCGGCAATCTTTTCGATCAACCGCTGGTTGTCGACGGGCTTGGATAGGTAGTCGCTGCAGCCCGCATCGAGGCAGCGGTCGCGGTCGGATTTCATCGCGAAAGCGGTCAGAGCGATGATCGGCTTGGCATATCCGGCGCCGCGGAGCCGCCGCGTCGCTTCGAGCCCGTCCAGATTGGGCATCTGGACGTCCATCAGCACGACGTCGTAGTTCCCGCCCAGAGCTTTGTTCATCGCGTCGATGCCGTCGACCGCAGTGTCGACGGAAGCTCCGGCCGTCAAGAGTAGCCTGCTTACTAGAATCTGGTTGTCTGCGGCGTCTTCCGCCAGCAGGACGTGGACATTTCGTAAGGCGCCGAGCGTCCGGGCGGAGCGCTCGACGTCGTCGGCCTTTGCCGAAGATTCGCGCTCGGCCGCGAGGTCCTCCGAAGAAACTTTCAGCACGACGCGAAAAGTGCTGCCCTTCCCCGGTTGGCTCTCGACGATCGAGCAGTCGCCACCCATGAGATTCGCCAGCTTCCGCGACAGGTAGAGTCCGAGGCCGGTGCCTCCGAATTTGCGCGTGATCGAGTCGTCCGCTTGGGAGAAAGGCTTGAACAATCGTTCCCGCTGCACTGCCGAAAGACCGATGCCCGTGTCGTTCACCAGAAATTCGAGATTGTTCGCATAGGAGCGGACCTTGACGTCGATGCGACCGCTGCTGGTGAACTTGATGGCGTTGCCTATCACGTTCAGGAGGATCTGCCGGATCCTCTGCGGGTCGGAAACGATGCGCGGCGGAATGGCTCCCACTGACTCCACGGCGAGCAGGAGGCCTTTTTCCCTGGCTTTGAAAGCCAGGAGCTCGGTGACGTCTTCCAGGAGAGCCGGCAACGAGAACGGCACCAGCTCGAGATCCAGGCGGTCGGCCTCCACCTTCGAGACGTCTAGGACTTCGTCGACGAGGCGGCTGAGCTGATCCGCGTTGCGTTTGATCACGCGGCCGTGGCCACCGACTTCCCCGTCCGGTTGAACCTGGAGAATCAGATCGGAGAATCCCGAGATCACGCTGAGCGGGGTGCGGATCTCGTGGCTCATGTTCGCGAGGAACTGCGTCTTCGCCTGATTGGCGGCTTCTGCCGCTTCCTTGGCTTTCTTGAGCTCGAGCGCCGCGACTTTCTGGTCGTGGACGTCGATCAGCGCCCCGATCCACTCGACCACCACTCCACCGGACACGATCGGCACGCCGCGCGTCTCGAAGTAGCGGAAGTCGTGGCGCGCGTTGTCCCAGATCCGGCCTTCGGTGGAGAGCATCGCGCCGCTCATCGAGGCGTCCTTGACGTCGTGAACGATGCGGGGGCGGTCGTCGGGGTGCAATGCCGAGACCCACCCTTTCCCGCGGTGCTCCTCCCACGTCTGCCCCGTAAAGGCTTCCCATGAATGCTGAGGGTCGGCGAAGTTGCCGCAGGCGTCGGCGGTCCAGACGATCGAGCTGGTGGCGGCGGCGAGCGAGCGGTAACGCATCTCGCTTTTGAGCAGAGCAGCCTGGGTTTCGGCGCGCGCTGCAGTATCGATGCCTTGCCGCCGCCGGAAACGGAAGACGATGGCTCCCACCGTCACGGCGATTCCCGCTTGGAAAAAGTATAGCCACAGCACCGAAAGCGTGTGTAAGTGCAGAACCTGTGCCTGAAAAGGCGGAAGGTAGAGAACGTCTCCCACGACCGCCGCGAGAATCAGTAGCACCACGCCCGGAACCGCGCCGCCGCAGAGCGAAGCAAGCAGGGGCGCGAAGATCAAAAAGAGGAACGGCGCGTCTGGCGAGAGCGAACGCGGCACGACGCTGTGAATCGCAACTACGAAGAGTAACGCCAGGACGCCGACGGCATATGGTTTCAGTTTTAATGTCATGCTACGCCGGAGAACTATCCCACTTTGGCGCCGAACAAAACATAAGATTGTATGCTGGTAGCAAACTAATTTTTATTGAGTGACGGCATTTACCCAGTTAAGAATCGGAGTGCCGAACTGGCCGCTTTTTAGTGACGGAATCTATCCGTGATTGTCGGCTGTTATGTACGACGTCGCGCCGAAGGTCGACGTCGGTCATGGGCCTTTCTGTCCACGAAATGGACAGTCCCGGCGCTTGATCAGGGACTACTTGTTAGCGCAGGCTTCGCGGCTCGTTTAAGGTGGACAGTAGGAAACAAGGTCAGAAAGAAGATTTCAGTTTGAAAACACGCATTCGCTGAGCTTCGACGGCAGACATAGACGCGATTGTCGGCGTGCATCGGGCTTCGGTGACGCAGCTCTGTGCCAAAGACTACAACGCCGAACAAATCGCCGCGTGGACCAGCAAGCACTCTACGAACGCGGGCAAGCAACGTTGGGCGGACAAGATTCGCGACGACTTGGTCTGGGTGCTTGAAAATGAAGGCACGATTTGCATGTCCGGTATCGGCGTCGAGTCTTTTTCGATGGAAAAGAGGATGACCTTTGATGGATGGAACGGCAAACTGTGACGCCGGCGGCGATCCCACGACTTAGCGTTATTTGCCAGCTAGTGAAAACGTCAGAACGCCGGCCGGCTCGTTCTGGTATCGCAGCGCCGTTGCGAGCATCCGTCCGAGCTTCGCTGGTGCTTTGTACTTCTTGCTAAGGAACGCCTCGAGCGTCGCCTTGGCGGCGATGTCCGGACGATAGTGAACAATGCAGACCACTGCGGTCGCGAGGACATCACAGCTTGCGCCTTCGTCGGCTGAATCGCCTTTGAAAGTGACGAAAACGCCTTTGCTGCCGACGAGCTCTTTCATGTCGACCGCGACGACTTTGCCGCCGGTCAGATCCTCGGGCAGCTCGAAATGGAGCCGACGTTCGCCGACCGAGCCGGTGAGAGCGATCTCCGACACCGGGAAATCCGCCCGCTCTGTCGCTGCGGCCCCATCTGCAGGCACCTGATACATGCCGGAGACGGCGACGGCGGCGACGGTCGCGGGTGCCGGGAGCGTGAGCCCGAGTGCGAGTAACCAACTGGCGGATGTTCGTGCGTGCATGGGACCCTCAAGGTTTCAGACGATTCAACTCATAGCGCGTCGTGCGCCCGCCGCCAAATTTCCGCACCGCTCTCTTACGCAGGAGCAGCGCCAGATCGCGCGACGCTGTGACCCTCGAGACCCCGAATAGCTCGGTGCAGCGGTGCGGATCAATGGAGCGGTAAAGCTTCAAATATGCAATGATTTGTGCCCCGCGCGGGCCGAGCTCGGAGGCAACGGCGGGCGGTTCGGCGGCGAGGGGTGCCGCGGCTTCCGCGTCCGCCGGATCGGTGGTCAAAACGACGCGCACGGCCGGATGCATCCGGTAGCCGTGGCCCGTGTATTCGAGCCAGTGGCTGCGCTCGCCGAGCGCCTCTCGCAAGCGCGCCATCGCCTGATGAATGAGCGGATCATGGCGGGCCGGGTGGTACTTGTAGCCCCAGACGTCGCGTATCAGTGTCTCCTTCGAGCGCTCTCCTGCTCCGAGCTCCTGCAGAAGGGCGAGGAGTTGTCGGCTCGGCGCCGCGCCGGTGGCGCTGACGGACGGAGGGTCGACGACGAACAGCACCGGAAGGCCTGCGATGATCACGAGGGCGCGTTGCTTCTCGGGTAACCCGAGACGCAGACGAAGGGGTGTCGAGAAGCCCGCGTCCAGCAAGGGCCGCAGCGTCGCCACACCGGGGTCGCCGCTAGCACGGTCGAGCAGGTCTCCGACGATGTCCTGACCCGGCGGGTACGGAGTGGGCGCCTCACGGTGCCGCCGCGCGAGAATGCGCCCGGCCAGGTAGCTACCCGTCCGGGCAGTGAGCGCTTCGACGTGTGCTCGCAAACGGCGCGCTTCATCTTCGAACACGAGCTTTTCGCAGATGTCGTGTTGCAGTCCCGAGAGCTGCAGGTCGAGCGTCAGATCGATCGCCGGATGGATCTCGGTCTTGGCAA